>JADLFD010000231.1 GCA_020845805.1 Verrucomicrobiales bacterium
CGCGTAGGCGGCGATGAGGCGCTCGGCATGAGGCACGGCTGAGCTGAGCACTGCGCCCCGCAGGTAGGCATTGGTGTCGGCCGACCCAGCCAGTCGAACCAGGGCGTCCCCGGCGTCCGAGTCCGACCAGGCACCGAGCGAGAGGGCGAGTTGCAGGCGGACTTTGTCGTCCGGGTCGGTGGTCAAGCGGGCGGCCGTGCGGATGGTTTCCGGCTCCGCGCCGGCTTCCGCCATGCGCAGCGCGTTTTCCCGCACGCGCGGATGCGGATCGGTGAGCGCGGATCGAAGGAGGGCCTGCGGGAGTGCGCGGAGTCCGTGCAGGGTCCAGAGAGCGTGGAGGCGTCCGAGCGGAGCAGGGGAGGACGAGGCGAGTTGGCGCAGCGGCGGGACGGCCGCGGGATCCGCGAGCCACAGCAGGCGTTGTTGGACGTGGTCCCGAACCCAACCGTTGGGCGAGGCGTGGTGTGCGACGAGGCGGGGCGCGTCGAGGCCGGACCATGTGGCTCGGGCGCGCGGCGGAGCGTCGGTGCGCGTGATGCGGTAGAGGCGTCCGCGATCGTCCCCGGCGCGATAATGCGGGAGGAGTTCGGCGCGACCTTCGGGTGGAAGCCACTCCGGGTGCTCGATCATGTAGCGGTACATGTCGACCACCCACACCGCGCCGTCGGGACCTGTGCGCGTCATCACGGGTCGGAACCAGCGGTCCTCGGAGGCGAGCCATTCGCTGGAGGCCTCGTCGAGGTCGCGGGTGGCGGAGAAGGAAACGCCGTCATCGTGGACGATGGCGCGATGGACCAGGTTGTGGAACGGCTCGCAGGTGAGTGCGTGGACGGTGTCGCCGCGGGGGAAGACTAGTTCGTCGCGGTAGATGGATCCGGCGCAGGCGGAGGTGAAGTGGCCGGCCTCGTTGAAGCTGTGGAAGCGCTTCTCGGCGGTGCTCGCCGGGAACACCTGTGGGTTCATGGGGCGGATCACCTGTGAAACGGGGTCGGGGGCGGGGATGTGCGGGTTGCGTCGGAGATAGCCGTCGGCGAGGACGTAGTGCCAGAGCGGCCAGCTGTTCTGCGTGCCGAACCAATGTCCCCAGTCGTCGGGGTTGCGTCCGAACTGCGAGGGGCCGGATTCGGGTTCGATTTCGCCGGTGTCGGGGTGGAAGCGGAAGTCGCGGCTGCCGAGGGCGATTTCGGTTCCGTTGCGGTGGGAGCGCACGCGAGTGCCGGCGCCGTGGCCGCGGTGATGTCCGCCGGCGGCGCAGTAGACCCAGTTGTCGACGCCCCAGCGGAGTCCGTTGACGCGCAACTGCTGGTTGCCCTCGAGGAATCCGCTGAGCAGGACTTCACGCACGTCCGCCGTGCCATCGCCGTCGGAGTCCTTGAGGAACAGCACTTCGGGGGCGGCGGTGACGAGGACACCATCGCGCCAGACGAGCAGGCCGTTGGGGAACCGCAGGCCTTCGGCGAAGACGCGCGACTGATCGTACACACCGTCGGCGTTGGTGTCGGTGAGGACCCGGACGCGGCCGCCCGGCTGGCCGTGTCCGTCGAGTCCCAGCGGGTAGTCGGCCATTTCCACGACCCACAATCGGCCCTCGGCGTCCCAATCGATGGCGACGGGGTCGAGCACGAGGGGTTCGGCGGCGGCGAGTTCGGCTTTGAACCCGGGGGAGAGATGAAGTTTGGCGAGGGACTCCTGGGGGGAGAGCGGTGGGGAGGCCAGGGTTGGGCGGGTGGGCGGCGTGGCGCGGGCGAGGGGAAGCCCGGAGGCCTGGGTGTGCGCGGTGATTTCCGCCGTGGTGAGTGAGCGCGCGTAAACGGCTACTTCGTCGATGCGACCTTCGAGGCCGGCGAAGTGATCGGAGCGCCCGCCGAAGAAGAGTTCGTTGGGAGCGAAGGGGAGTGTGGATTCGAGATCGCCCTCGATTTCGGGGCTGGCATCGCCGTTGAGGTGTACCCGGACGCGGGTGCCTTCGCGGACGAGGGCGACGTGGTACCACGTGCGTTCGCGGAGCGGGGTGTGGCCGGCGAGAACGTGTAGGCGCTGGTTTCCGTTGAACACGAACAGCCGGCCTGGGGGCGTCTCGGGCGCGGTTCCGCCGATGCCGAGGTGATCGCCGAGGGCCTGCGGGTCGCCATCGACGCCACGGGAGAAGAGGTATCCGGTGACGGCGCGGTGGGTGGGGGCGAGTCCGTTCCAGAACCAGAATTCCACCGTGTACGTCGAACCGAGACCGGGCAGCGCGGCGCGGAGTCGGCCTCCGGCGCAATGAACGGCCCGATTGATCAGGGCAGGCCCAGAGAACGCGGAAGGCATCAGGGCGGGCGCGGGGGAGACGCCCTCGCCGCTGCCTGGTCCGGGGAGGTGCAGGGCGAGGCCGAGTTCAAACCGGGCGTTTCGGCCGTGGGACGTGGCGTCCGCGGCCTGCGGAATCACCATCTCCTCGAGTCGCCAGTAGGCGTCGGGTTGGGAGTGGAGCACCGCCTGGGCGTAGGGGCCATGGGCCTGGGGTGGATTTTGGCGAGGGCGTTCGGCCACGCGCTCGAGGAGGCCGAGCAGGGTTTCGACGATGCGCGGTTCGGC
>JADLFD010000232.1 GCA_020845805.1 Verrucomicrobiales bacterium
AAACGTACGAACTGCCCGGGTTTCGCGACTGGCTGGTGGCGGGGACCAATGTGCTGGCGGTGCAGGCGATGAACACCTCCCTGGGTGGGAGCAGCGACTTCGTCTTCATGCTGGAGATGGAAGCCGAGGTGGATGAGACGGCGCCGCGCGTGGCTTCGACCTCCCCCCCCAATGGCGCGCGGATCCGTGAGTTGACGCAGTGGACGGTGGTGTTCGACGAACCGGTGACCGGGGTAGAGGCGGCGGATTTGCGCGTGAACGGGATCCCGGCCACGCAGGTTTCGGCGTTCGGTCCGGACCAGTACGTGTTCGAGTTTCCCGCGGCGCCGTCGGGCGCAGTCACGGTCACGTGGGACGCGGCGGCGGGGATTCGGGATCTCTCGGCGCGTGGAAACGTGTTTGCGGGGGGGACTTGGAACTACACCGTGGATCCCTCGGCACCGCCGCCGGGGGTGACCTTGACCGAGTTCATGGCGGACAACGAGGACACGTTGAACGACGAGGATGGCGATGCCTCGGATTGGATCGAGATCGGCAATTCCTCGGATCAACCGGTGAACCTCGCGGGCTGGGGACTCACGGACGATCCAGCGTTGCCCTTTGCGTGGCGGTTCCCGGTGGTGTCGGTGCCGGCGCGTGGGTTTCTGGTGGTGTTCGCCTCGGGCAAGAACCGGACCAACGCCACGGGGCGGTTGCACACGCACTTCCGTTTGAATCGCAACACCGGGTACCTCGGATTGTTCCGGCCGGGCGGCGGGCTGGCCTCATCGTTCGAAGGCTATCCGGCGCAACAGGAGGATGTGTCGTACGGTCGGCTCACCACAGACCCGCTGCAGACGGGGTATTTCCCGGTGCCCACGCCGGGCGCCGTGAATGCGGAAGGCGGCGCCGGGTTCGCTCCTGAGGTTTCGTTCTCGCGCATCGGCGGGACGTTCCTCGAGCCGTTCGCGCTGAGCCTTTCGACGGAAGGGACCGCGGCGACGGTGCGTTATACCTTGGATGGCACCGTTCCCACGGAATCGTCGGCGGTGTTCGGCAACCCGTTGTCGATCACCAACTCGACACGGGTGCGGGCGCGGGCCTTCGTCTCCGGGTTGCTCCCGGGTCCGTTGGGTGCGGAGTACTACATCGCGCTCAATCCGTCCGTGGCGGGGGTCACTTCGTCTCTTCCCTTGGTGGTGATTCACTCGTTCGGGCGCGGTGCGGTGCCAGCCAACGGCGAATATCCGGCGGTGCTGACCGTGCACGAACCGCGCGGCGGGACGAGTTCGCTGGCGCAGGCGCCTGATTTGCGCACGAGGGTCCGCCTGAATCGTCGCGGCTCCAGCACCTTTGGGAATCCCAAGGCCAACTACAGTGTGGAGTTTCGCGATGAGCGGGATGCGGCGCGCGATCTCGAGGTGTTGGGCATGCCGGCCGAGTCGGACTGGATTCTGTACGCGCCGAACAACTTCGAGCCGATCCTGATTCACAACCCGATGGCGTTTCAGATCAGCCGGGAGATGGGCCGGTATGCCCCCCGCACGCGATTCGTCGAAGTGTACGTCATGACCGCGTCGGGAGCCCTCTCCACCTCGCAATACGCCGGGGTCTATGTGCTGATGGAAAAGGTGAAGCGCGATGCGAACCGGGTGGACATCCCCAATCTCGAACCGGAGCACCTGCGCGAACCCGAGATCAGCGGCGGGTACCTGCTCAAGATCGACCGTTTGGACCCCGGTGATGGCGGTCTCTTCGCGGGCTTTCAGTCCATGGGCTTTGTGGATCCCAAGGAGGAGGAGTTCGCCCTGCCGCAACGCGCGCCGCAGCGCGAATACATCCAGAACTACCTCGATCGCTTCGCCGAGTCGCTCTACTCGGCGGACTGGCAGGATCCGGTGCGCGGTTGGCGGGCGTACGTGGATGTCCCGTCGTGGGTGGATCATCACCTGATCAACGTGCTCACCTTCAACGTCGATGCCCTGCGCTTGAGCACCTACTTCTACAAGCCACGCCAGGGCAAACTCGAGTTCGGCCCGGTCTGGGATTTCGACCGAGCCCTCAACTCGACGGACGGACGCGACTCCAATCCCGTGCGCTGGCGTTCCGCGGTGTCGGATCTGGGAACGGACTTCTTCAACTATCCCTGGTGGGGCCGCCTTTTTGAGGATCCCGATTTCTGGCAGGCCTGGATCGACCGTTACCAGGAATTGCGCACCACGACGCTGAGCACGAATCGGCTCTTCGGGATGGTCGACGAGTTGACCGGCGAAGTGCGCTCGGCCCAACCCCGGGATGCGGCGAGGTGGCCGGGCTTCATCACCCCGCGCGGAAGTTACGCCAACGAGATCGCCATCCTGAAAACCTGGCTGGGGCGGCGCTTGAACTTCATGGACACCAACTTCCTCGCCCGTCCGTCCCTCGATCCGGCGGCGGGGATGGCCGGCGCCGGATTCACGGTGCGGCTGTCCGGTCCCCCGGGGGCCACGCTGTACTACACCACCGACGGTTCGGATCCGCGCGCGTCGGGCGGCGGCATCGCCGCGACGGCCAAGGTGTACGGCAGTCCGATCCCCATGACCGCCGCCACCGTGGTGCGCGCGCGTGCGCGGAACACGAATCACCGCAACCTCACCGGTGAAAACAACCCTCCGATCTCAAGCCCGTGGTCCGGGGTCGTCGAGTCCCGTTACGGTTCGCTGGAGGGGCCTGGCTTGAGCGATCTCGCCCTGACCGAGATTCATTTCCGCCCGGCGCCTCCCACCGCGGCCGAGCTTGCCGCGTTACCGGGCGTGACACGATCGGACTTCGAGTTCATCGAGGTATGGAATCGCGGCTCGCGCGCGGTGGATCTGTGGCCGGTGCGGTTCGGTGCGGGAGTGGAGTTCCGCTTCGCCACGGGTGCGGTGTCCGTGCTGGAGGCGGATGCGCGGTTGGTGGTGGTGCGAAATGCGGCGGCTTTCCGCTTGCGCCACGGCACGGCCGCCACGATCGCGGGCGTGTACGCGGATGGATTGAGTGCCTCGGGAGAGCGGCTCCGGTTGGTGGACCAGAGCGGGCGTGTCCTCGCGGACGTAGCCTACGCTGACGGATGGCATCCGGCGGCGGACGGCCTGGGGTTCACCCTCGTTCCTGTGGACGAGTCGCAGGTTGGGAACCCGTGGCTACGACGCTCGGACTGGCGTCCCAGTACGCTTCCTGGCGGGTCACCTGGGGCACCGGACCCGGTTGCTCCTGCGGTTCCTGAGGTGGTGATTTCCGAAGCGCTCACGCATACCGACCCACCGCAGGTGGATGGCGTCGAGTTGCGGAACCTGGGGCAGCTGCCGGCGGATATCGGGGGTTGGTATCTCACCGACGACCGCAGCGTTCCTGCCAAGTACCAGATTCCGGCGGGGACGGTGTTGGCGCCGGGCGGCAGTTGGTGGGTGGATGAGACCAAACTTTCTCCCGACCCGCTGGCGCCCCGGAGTTTCCTGCTCGATTCGCTGGGGGACTCGATCTGGCTCTTCGCCGCGACGCCCGAGGGCGCGTTGCTGGGATCGGCGCACGGATTCAACTTCGGCGCTGCGGCGAACGGAGTGAGTTTCGGCCGGGAGGTGAGTTGTGATGGTGCGGAGGTGTTTCTGCCGCAGATCGCAGTGACGCCAGGCGGGGACAACGCCGGGCGGTCGGTGCCGCCGGTGGTCCTCTCCGAGATTCACTATCATCCTCCCGATCTGATCCTGGGCACGAGTGCGGTCAACGATACCCGCTTCGAGTTCGTGGAAATCGTGAACCGGAGCGGGGCCCCGGTCCCGTTCTTCGATCCCGCGAATCCGACCAACACGTGGCGATTGCGGGATGCCGTGACCTTCCGGTTCCCGACCAATGAGGTGTTGCCGGCGGGGGCGGCCTGGGTGGTGGCGAACTTCAACCCCGAGAACAATCCCGGCACCGTGGCGGCCTTTCGCGCTGCGTTCGCGGTCCCCGCGGAGACACGTCTCTTCGGACCGTTCGAGGGATCGCTCTCCAATGACGATGCACGCCTTCTGCTCGCGAGGCCTGACGTGCCGGAGCCAGTGGCTTCGCCTCGGCCCGGCTTCGTCCCCTATATCACCGTGGATTCGGTTCATTACAGTGATCGCGCGCCGTGGCCGATCGGAGCCGATGGGGAGGGTGGCTCGCTGCAACGGGTCGAATGGGACAGCATCGGGGATCGGGCGGGAGCTTGGATCGCCGCGGCGCCCACGCCGGGGGTGGTGCCCAGCGCGACTTCGGATGCGGACGCGGATGGACTTCCGGACGGATGGGAGATTGGGGCGTGCCTGAATCCCAATCTGGCCGCGGATGCGCAGCAGGACCGCGACGGAGATGGCGCGACGGCGCGGCAGGAATTCGTCATGAATACGGACCCGAATGACGCAGGGTCGGTGTTGCGATGGACGGCGGCGCAAGGGGTGGAGGGCAGCACGGTGGTGCTACGATTCCAGGCGGAACCGGGCGTGGAGTATGTCGTCGAGAAGCGTGGCGCGGCCGCGGACTCCCCCTGGGTGCGGGTGGGTGTGTACCCGGCCGGCACTCAGAATCGTGCTATCGAAGTGAAGGAGCCCGCCGAAGGGGACGCACAGTGGTATCGGATCCGGGTGGGAAACGAGTGACTG
>JADLFD010000233.1 GCA_020845805.1 Verrucomicrobiales bacterium
AGCGCCGACGTCTCGCAGAAGGGTTCCTTTGTCGGTCCGGATAAACTGACCTTCGATTTCAACAGCGCGCCCCTGACTCCGCAGCAGGTGGCGGACGTCGAGCGGTTGGTCAACGAGCGCATTCTGGAGAACGCGGAGGTCGCGTGGGTTGAGGTGCCCTTCGCCGAGGTGAAGGCGCGGCGCGACATCATGCAGTTTTTCGGGGACAAATACGGCGAGCAGGTGCGGGTGGTGCAGGTGGGCGGCCGGGCCGGGGCGCTCGACGGGTACAGCATGGAGTTGTGTGGTGGCACGCATGCGCGGGGGACGGGGGAGATCGGGTTGTTTCGCGTGCTGGCGGAGTCGGCCATCGCGGCGGGGGTGCGGCGCATCGAGGCGGTCGCCGGGTTGGCCGCGTTCGACGCCATGCGCGGCGACCGCGACCTGGTGCGCGGCATTGCGGCTCGCGTGAACTCCCCGTGGCACGAAGTGGAGCGGAAGGTGGAGAGCCTGCTGGCCCACCAGAAAGAGTTGGAGAAGGCGCTCAAGGCCGCGCAGCAGCGTGAGGCGGCCCATGCGGCGACGGCCCTGGTGGCGGGGCGCATTGAGGTGGGTGGCATCCCCCTGATCGTGAAGAATCTGGGCGCCGTGGACGGCGACTATGTCCAGGGGGTGGCGGAAGCGCTCAAGGCGACCTTCAAGGGCGTGGTCGTTCTGGGGGCGAGTGCAGGCGGCGCCGTGACCCTGGTCGCGGCCGTGGCTGCGGAGTTCACCAAACAGGTGCAGGCCGGACGCATCGTGCAGCAGTTGGCTCCGCTGGTGGGGGGCAAAGGCGGTGGGCGTCCGGACTTCGCGCGCGGCGGCGGGAAAGACGCCACGCGGCTCGATGAGGCGTTGGCGTCGGTGCGCGCCCTGCTGGGGGAGGGCTAGGTCAGGGGGTCACGATGAGCGTCCCTCGCGATCCGGCTGCTCGTGTCTTGGATCGGCCGAGTTTCACCACGGCACGCCTGTGGTTGCGGCCGTTGACGGAGGACGACGCGGAATGGCTCTGGGAATTGGATCAGGATCCGGAGGTGGTTCGCCAGACCTCGAACGGTCTGCCGCCCACGAAGGAGGAAATGCGGGGCGTGCTCCTGCCTCGCTTTCTGCGGCGATTTGCCGAAGGAGCCCAGTACGGGTTCTGGACGGCGGGTCTGGTGGGGACGGTGTCGCCGGTGGGGTGGTTTCACCTGAAGCCGGGGCGATTGGATCCGTTCGAGATGGAGATCGGGTACCGGCTTTTCCGCGAGCAGCGGGGACGGGGGCTGGCGACGGAGGGGTCGCGGGAACTGATCCGTAAGGGCTTTCTGGAGTGGGGCCTGCCCTCCATCGCCGCCCACGCCTTGATCGGGAATCTTGCGTCGCGTCGCGTGATGGAGAAGTGCGGACTGCGGTTGGTTCGCGAGTGGGTGGTCCCGGCGGACTGGTTGCCGGGCCGGAGTGCCGAGGAGCGCCGGGCGGTCTATTATCGGCTGGACCGCGAGCCCTGGCTGGCTTCGATGCCGAGCGGAGGCCTCTCATGAAATTCCGGTGGCGACCCCGGCGTGGGTGGATTCGGTTTCTGGCGAAGAGTTTTCTTTGGGCGATTTTCGGCCTGGTGATCTTGGTGATCACCCTCTGGACCGTGGTGCGTCAGCCCCGGTTGGCGTCAGCGGTATTCTCCATGTTGGTGCAGAGCGGATTGAACGGCCCGATGGAGGAACCCAAATTGGAGGCTCCGGCGGTGCCTCCGGCCGGCCTCGCCGATCCGGTGTCCGTAGGGAGCGACAGGTACGCGCTGACCAACGTGTGGGAGGTGCGGCTGAGTTTCTCTTCGAACGAATGGGCGACCCTGTCGCCGCGGCGCGTGCGGCCGCTGAAGGAGATCTTCCGTCGCGACGGGCAGATTGTGCTGCGCAACCCGGCGGCGAGCCGTCCCGGGATTGCGGGTGCGATGGGGATCGACCTGCCGTGGTCGACGGGCACCGTGGTGGTGGCGGGGACGTCGATGGACCGCGTGGCGGTGCGGTTCAAGGGCAACGGCACCTTCCTCGAGGCCACCCGCAGCTACCGGCGGAGTTTTAAATTGGATCTGAACGAGCATGTCCCGGGTCGCAGTTGGGGGGGGCGAAAGATGCTCAATCTCGGGAACATGGGCAGCGACGCCACGGCCATGCGCGAGGTGCTGGGGTACGAGTTGCACGAGCGGGCGGGGGTGCCTGCGCCTCGCGCGGCCTATGCGCGGGTCACACTTTCGGTGGAGAACCGCTTTCAGAATCGGCTGCTGGGTCTGTACGCGATGGTGGAGGACATCGATGCCGCCTGGGTCGAGCCGCGGTTCGGGAAGCGCGGGGCGACCGTCTTCAAGCCCGTGACCTATGACCTGTTCCTTCACCTGGGCGACGCCTGGGAGGCCTACGACGCGACGTACCATCCCAAGACCAAGCTCGCTGAGGGCGACCGCGAGCGGTTGATCGAGACAGCCCGGTTTTTTACCACGGCGGACGAGTCCGAGTTTGCGCGGCGGTTGGGGGAGTTTTTTGACGTGGACGAGGTGGCACGCTTTTTGGCGTGCCAGGTGTTGCTCTCCAACTACGACGGGATTCTGGGCACGGGCCAGAACATGCTGCTCTACCTGGATGCGCGGACGAGGCGCTTCGGACTGGCGCCGTGGGATCTGGACCAGGGCTGGGGAGTCATCGGATTCGCTGGCAGTGCCGAGCAGCGGGTGAAGGCCAGCCTCTGGCATCCCTGGATGGGGCGGAACTCATTCCTGGAGCGGTTGTTTCGCGTGGAAGATTTCCGCGTGCGTTACCGGGCGGCGTTGGAGTCCGTGCTGGACCAGTGGTTTCGACCTGAATATTTGGAGCCGCGCATGGATGCCATCAGCCGGACCGTGCGTCCGTTTCTGGCGGAGGAGGACGCAGCCAAGGCTGCGCGCCACGACTTGGCGGTGGGCGCACCGAGGTCTGAATCCGACGAGGGTCCCGGGGAAGGTGCTTCCCTGGATGCGCCGCAGAATCTGAAGCGGTTCGTGAGAGGGCGCGTGGCTTCGGCGCGGGCTCAACTCGAAGGTCGCGAGGTGGGGGAGATCATCCGGATGCAGTCCTTCTGGTGACCTCGTGCCCGCGGGGGAGGGGTGGTTTGGCGGGCGGGCTGCATCAGGCCGTGGAAGGCGCGGGGAGGGCCTGGGATTCGACCCAGCGCGCCATGAGCCAGAGCAGGTCGCTGAGGCGGTTGAGGTAGATGATGATCTCCGGATTGCGGAGTTGGTCGGCCTCGTGCAGGGCGCAGACGCGACGTTCGGCGCGGCGGGCGGTGGTCCGGGCGATGTCGAGCGCGGCGGAGTCGGGCGTCCCGCCGGGAGTGGCCCAGCCATGGAAATGGATCTGCTGGGATTCGAGGTGAGCGACGTACTGGTCGAGTTTCTCGGTGAGCGCGGAGGTGACCGTGGGATAACCGTCGGCGACGTACCGTGTGAGGTCATCGATGGCGGTGGCGAGTTCGCCCATGACCGTGACCAGGTCCTTCTGGATGGGAAGCAGACTTTCCCGAAGGGACGCATGGGGGGTGGTGGCGCGCGCGAGGCCGAGGGCGGCGTTGAGTTCATCGACGGTGCCGTAGGCTTCGACTCGGGGATGGGACTTGGAGACCCGTCGGTTATACATCAATCCGGTGGTGCCGGTATCTCCTGTGCGCGTGGCGATGCTCATGAAGTCGTGCGGCGCGGTGTGTCGCGGCCGGCGCGCAGGGTAGCGTGCCAGTCCGGCGCGGCGCCACAATTGACGCGGCCCGGGCGGCGGATAAGCTGCGCCGCCCTGCTGGGGGTCCTCATGAACGTCAAGATCCTGCTGAAGTCCCTTTTCGTGGTGCTGGTGTTGTTGCTGCTGGTTTTGATGGGGATGAACAACCGCGGCCTGGTTGATTTCGTCCTGCCACCTCTGGTGCCGAAGGTCCTGCGCCAACCGGCGGCCTTGATGTATTTCGCCTTTTTCGCCATTGGCTTCCTGACCGGCACGATCGTGTGGGCGGGGGGCGGCAAGAAGGGGGGCGCATCCAGCCGGACCAGCAGCGATCGCAAGTGACGGTTCCGGGCGTCATCCACTGCCTCGGTGCGGGCCTCGGGGTGTGGTTGGGGGCGTGGGCCGCGACCGCAGCCACGGCCACGGCCACGGCTCCGGCTGCCGTATCGCCGACGTCGGCTTCGGTATCGGCCTCCCTGCCGCGTCTGTGGGACCAATGGGTGGCGGGCGCTGTGACCTATCCTGCTCCGGTGCTGGTGCCGCGGGCG
>JADLFD010000234.1 GCA_020845805.1 Verrucomicrobiales bacterium
GGAAAGGGGCAGATGGCGAGGCGCGAGGAGGGAGGATACCCGACAGCGGTCTCTGACCGACGAGCCACGAAGCCAGATGCCCCTTTCCTCGAAAACCCGAAGGGCGGCGGTCCTTTTGGGCGTGTCCTTCGTTGGCTCGGCCGTCACAGCCCGCTGCGGGGATGCTCCGACCTCGCCGCCTCGGACACGCCCAAAACCCTTCGCCGCAGGGCCCCACTCACTTTTCAGACGGGCTCTGAGAGAGAATGGGCGGACTGACTCTGACTCGGTGGGGCGGGTCTGTCCCTGATCTCGCGGCGGCGTCTCTCGATTTCCTACTCTGACTTCTCAGGCCGTCTCTCAGTGATGACTCCTGAGACGGGTTCTTACCGGCTTTCCCATTGACCCATGAATAGGCATCTGATTGCCTCGCCTCCGAACAATTGCAGCCACTCATGATACCTAGTCCTGAAGCCGTTCGTCGTGCAGGTGAAATCCTTCAAGAGATTGAGAGACTCCAGGCTGAGTTAGTGACTTTGTTTGGCGGGGGCCTTTCTGGTCGGGGTGGGCGTGGCCGGCCTGCCGGCCGCGGCGCGGCCAAGGAGCGGCGCATGAGTCCGGAGGCACGTGAACGGATTGCGTCCGCGGCGCGGGCTCGCTGGGCCAAGTACCGTGCGGCGAAGAAGAGTGCGGCGGCGAAGTGACCCGGGGTGGAGCGTACGAGGGGGCGTGGGGCGTGGACGAGTAGGCTGCACAGGCGCGGGTGCGGACTACGGTGAGGAGGTGCTCTCGTGCTGGGTCGTTTAGGCTGGGTGAAGTCAGGCGTCGCGCGGCTGAAACGGTTAAGCCTCTGCCGGTGGCCCGGGTCGCCGTGGCATCCGGATTGCGCGACGGAGGTGGTGTGGTCCTTGCTGTATCCTGACGTGTGCCAGGTGTGCGGCGTCAGGCAAGCCAACCGAGAAGAGGGGTATGTGTGCGGGGCCTGCCGCGGGAAGGCCGGGAATCTCAGACGAGTGCGGGCGCCGTTTTGTGATCGCTGCGGACTGCCTTTCGCCGGAGCGTTGAGCGGTCCTTTCCGATGTTCGAATTGCGCCGATCGCGAGCTGCATTTCGACCACGCCCGCGCGGCGGTGGTGGCCACGCCCTTCCTTCTGGACGTGTTGCATCGCTACAAGTACGGGCGGCAACGCTGGTTTGCCCCCTTTCTGGTGGGACTTCTGGTGGAGGCGGCAGCCCCGGCGCTCACCGGAGCAGGATGGGACGGCTTGGTGCCGGTGCCGTTGCATCCGGGTCGCGAGGCGGAACGGGAGTTCAACCAGGCGCTCGAGCTCGCGGCGGCGCTGGCGCAAGCGACGGGCATTCCGCTGCGCCCACAGTGGGTCCAGCGGCGGGGGAGGACCCGGACGCAGGCCTTGCTCACACGGGAGGAGCGGGTCAAGAATGTGCGCGGCGCCTTCGTGCTTCGGGAGGGGTGCCGCCTGGCGGGTCAGCGCTGGGTGGTGGTGGACGATGTCCTGACCACGGGCGCGACGACCAGTGAAGTGGCGGGGGCCTTGAAGTCGGCCGGCGCCCGCGAGGTTTGTGTCTGGACGCTGGGGCGCGCGGTGTGAAGGTTCGCCCCGTCGGGGTCGTCCGGCGGCGGAGCGGCAGGCTGGGCCCGCGACGGCGCGGAGTCATCAAAGACGAATGAAATCCGAGCGATTCTCGAGGAAGAAACCGGCGGTCGAAGCTTTCGACGCGGCGTTCACCGCCCCGGCGGCCACCGGGGACACCGCCTTTTTCAAGAAGCCCAAGCTGGCGGCGAGCCGGCAGCGCAAGAAGGACATCCCCGAGGGGCTTTGGACCAAGTGTCCCAAGTGCGCTTCGATGATCTTCGACTCGGAGTTGGACAAGAACCTCAAGGTTTGTCCCCGATGCCAGCATCACTTCCCCATCCGCGCGCGCGAGCGGATCCATGGTCTGGTGGAGACCTGCTCCTTCGAGGAGATGGACGCTGATCTGGTGAGCGTCGACATCCTGAAGTTCTCCGGAGCGGCGACCTACGGGTCGAAGCTGGCGGCGCACCAGAAGAATACCGGGTTGAACGACGCGGTGGTGACCGGCGTGGGGATGATTGGGACGCAGCGAGTGGCGCTGGGGGTCATGGATTTCTCGTTCCTGGGTGGTTCGATGGGGTCCGTGGTGGGGGAGAAGATCACGCGGTTGATCGAGACCGGCACGGATCGCCGGTTGCCGGTGGTGGTGATTTCGACGAGCGGTGGTGCGCGCATGTATGAGGGGATGTTCAGTTTGATGCAGATGGCCAAGACCAGTGGCGCGCTGGCTTACCATGCGGCGGCTCGTCTGCCGTACATCAGTGTCCTGACCCATCCCACGACGGCGGGGGTGATGGCCAGCTTCGCGACCCTCGGGGATCTGATTCTGGCGGAGCCCGAGGCCATGATTGGGTTTGCGGGGCCGCGCGTGATCAAGGACACCACGCAGGCGGAGTTGCCGCCGGGGTTTCAGACCGCGGAGTTCCTGCTCGAGCACGGGTTGATCGACGCCATCGTTTCCCGCCGCGAGATGCGGGAGCGGTTGATCCAGTACCTGGACTATCTGGGGGGCACGGCGGCGTCGGCGCAGGGTTGACGACTCGCGCCGCCGTTTTCGCCACGGCTGCGGAACGAGTCTTGACGCCATTGGGCGGGACGCGAAACGGTTGGGGCCCATGAACCCGACGACGATGCGAGTCGGCTCCCAGAGCCGGCGTTCCTTCCTCCAGAAGTCTTCTGCGATCGCGGTGGCGGCGCCGTTCATCTCCGTGTCGCGGACTTCGTTCGCGGCCAATAGCGAGACGTTGAAGGTCGGGTTGGTGGGATGCGGCGGGCGCGGGACGGGCGCGGCCAGCCAGGCGATGGGGGCGGATCGCAATGTCGTCATGCATGCCATGGGCGACATTTTCGACGACCGGTTGCAGTCCAGTCTCAAGCAGATCCGGGAGCGTCATGCGGAGCGTACCATGGTCACGCCCGAGACTTCCTTCGTCGGGTTCGACGCCATCGACAAGGTGATTGCCAGCGGGGTGGACGTGGTGTTGCTCGCGACCCCTCCCGGATTTCGTCCCTACCACATCCGCAAATGCATCGAGGCGGGGAAGCATGTGTTCACCGAGAAACCGATGGCGGTGGATGCCCCCGGCGTGCGCATGGTGATGGAGGCGGCGGCCGCGGCGAAGCAGAAGAAACTCGCCCTCACTTCGGGGTTCTGCTGGCGGTATAATCCCGCCGAGCGCGAAGTGATGAAGCGCATTCACGACGGCCAGATCGGGGCCCTGAATACGGTGCAAACCACCTTCAACACGGGGTTCCTGTGGGTGAATCCGCGCAAGCCGGAGTGGAACGACATGACCTACCAGTTGCGGAACTGGTACTACTTCACCTGGCTGTCGGGCGATCACCTGGTGGAGCAGGGCGTGCACAGCATCGATAAGATGCAATGGGCGATGCGCGATGAGACGCCCGTGAAATGCGTGGGACACGGCGGGCGCCAGGTGCGCACGGGTCCGGAGTTCGGGCATATCTTCGATCATTTCAGCTTGGTGTACGAGTACGCCAGCGGCGCGCGCGGGTATCATTTCTCGCGGCAGCAGAGCAACACGGCTTCGGAAAACGGCGACCACATCGCTGGCACCAAGGGGACGGCGACCATCAAGGCGTTTGGTCCGGTGGGGATCACCGGGGAGAACTCCTGGAATCTGCGGAAGCGGACGGACGCGGACATGTACCAGATCGAGCACAATGAAATGATGGCTTCGATCCGGCGTGGGGAGCCGATCAACGACGGTCAGTGGATGGCCCAGAGCGTGATGGTGGCGATCATGGGGCGGATGGCGGCCTACACGGGGCGCGAGGTCACCTGGGACGAGGCGATCAATTCCAAGGAGAACCTGGCGAAGTGGGTGACGAACCAGGAGAACGTCGAAGGCGATCCGCGCTTCGACTGGAACATGCCGTTGCGCGTCCCGCCGGTCGCGATTCCGGGTCAGACCCCGCTGGTGTAGCGTCGCAAGCAGATCTGATTCCGGGATTCGCGTCGACCCTGGCGGCTGGGGGAGCAGATCCACAGAAAACCCAGAGGCACTCAGAAGCGCCAGCGGAGGAACCGAGGACCGGAAGGGGGACCGCTGGCAGTCTCCGTCCGTGATCCCTCGTGACCTAGAGGCACACAGACGGACGGACCACACCACCAATCGGCATCGACCTCCCTCTTCCCCGCTCTGTGTGTCTCTCTGCGCTCTCTGTGGAGACCTCAGACCTTGATGAGCAGGTCGGAGCGGTCGTCCTCGTCCCCGTCATTCATACCCTTCGGACGTGGTTCCTCCTGGGCGCGGGCGCGTGACGATTCGACCTTGATGTAATGCAGGACGATGGGGGCGAGGATCATGCCCGGGATCCCCATCAGTTTTTCGCCCAGCAGCAGGCCGAGGAGCGTGAGCCACATCGGGTTCTTGATGCGGTCCCCGATGATCTTGCTGTTCAGGAAGTACTCGAGCTTGTGGATGGTCACCAGGAAGACCAGCGCGATGAGCGCCATCTTGGGCGAGATGGTGAACGCGACGCAGGTGATGAGCGTGTTGCTCAGGATGTTCCCGATGATGGGCAGGAGGCCGCAGGCGAAGGTGCAGGCGAAGAGCACCACCGCGAAGGGAAATCCGGCGGAGTAGAGGAAGATTCCGGTAAGGATGGAGTTGATGACCGAGATGAGGATCTGGGCGCCCATCACGATGGTGAAGCTGCGGTAGAACGTGATGAATCGCATGGCGATCTCCTTGGCGGTGATCGCGTACAGGCTGTCGCGGGCGGTATGTGGATCGTCCTCCACGCCGAGGCGGGCGTTGATGAAGAGGCTGACCGCGACCACGATGCCGATGATGACGTAGATGAGGAGGAACGTGACGTCGCGCGCGTAGCGGCCGATGTTGGTAAAGCGGTCCCGGGCCTCGTTGAGAAGCAGCTGGCGCAGGCTTGCGGAGTCGGTGAAGGGCAGTTCGATGCCCTGTTTCTCGGCGAATCCGACGACGGCGGGGATGGTGGTTTCCGCGATGCGCGGGAAGGCGACGTAGGCCTGTTTGGAGAAATAGACCACGCCGTAGAACACCCCGATGATCACCACCGTGAAGATCACCAGGCCCAGGGGCTTGCTTCGTCCGAAACTGAACTGGCGCAGGGCGAAGTAGGCGAAGAGCGTGGTGATGAGCAGGGTGGTCATGTGCAGGCTCCCGATGAGGAGCAGCATCATGGCCATGAAGATGTAGGACAACCGGCGCGGTGTGAACCAGGTCGGCTGATCCTCAGCCAGCAGGATCACGGGGTCGGGCGGCAACGAGGGCGGGGGCGGGGGCGTGGGCGCGTTCATACGGTGCGCGCGGTGAGCCAGGCGACCAGGTCGCGGATAGGAACGCGTTCCTGCCTGCCGTCGTCGCGATGGCGCACGGTGACCGTGTCGAGTGCCTCAGGTTTTTCTCCGAGGGTATCAAAGTCGATGGTGACGCCGAAGGGAGTGCCCGCCTCGTCCTGTCGAGCGTAGCGGCGTCCGATCGAACCGGCCTCGTCGTAGAAGACGTTGAAATGCGGGCGCAGGAGCTCGCGCACTTCGCGGGCTTTCCGGACCAGCTCGGGTTTGTTCTTCAGCAGCGGGAAGACGCCGGCCTTGATCGGCGCGACGCGGGGGTGGAAGCGCATCAGGGTGCGCGTCTCCTTCTTGCCCTTTTCGTCGGTGGTTTCCTCCTCGGCGAAGGCGTGGGTGAGGAGCGCGAGGATCAGGCGGTCGACGCCGGCGGACGGCTCGATCACGTGCGGGATGTAGTACCCGCGCGCGAGTTGGGTGGCGTCCTCGGCGGCCTGTTTTTCCGCGGCTTCCACGGGTTCGCCGGCGCGTTGCAGATAGCGCGAGCGCGCGGCGCGGTAGCGGTCGGCGAGTTCGGTTTGGTGCGCGGGCTCGAGCTTGGTCCAGGCCGTCTTGAGTTCCTCATCGAACACGGTCATGGACTTGCCGGAGCAGCGTTGGTGCTGGGAGAGGTCGAAGTCGGAGCGGGCGGCGATGCCTTCGAGTTCCTGGGTGCCGAAGGGGAACTTGAAGAGCAGGTCGACGGTGGCGCGCGCGTAGTGCGCGAGTTCCTCGGGTTTCTGCCAGTATTCCTCGAGGGAAGTGCGTGGCAGGCCGATGCCTTCGTAGAACCGCAGGCGTTCCTCGACCCAATACTGGTGCCAGAGCTGCCAGCCCCAGTCGGGTTGCGGTTCGCCGGGATGACCGGGTCCGGAGGGTGTGGCGACGCGTCCGCGCAGCGCCTCGACGGCTTCATCGGGCGGGATGAAGAACTCGAGTTCCATCTGCTCGAACTCGCGGGAGCGGAAGGTGAAGTTGCGCGGGGTGACCTCGTTGCGGAACGCCTTCCCCATTTGTGCGATGCCGAAGGGGGGCTTCTGGCGCGAGGTTTCGAGCACGTTCTTGAACTGCGCGAAGATGGCCTGCGCCGTTTCCGGACGCAGGTAGGCCACGTTGTCCTCGTCGGCCACTGGACCGACGTAGGTCTTGAACATGAGGTTGAACGGACGCGGCGGAGTCAGGAGCGAACCGTTTTCCGGGTTGTAGCGTTGCGAGTTTTCGACCTTCTCGGTGCGCTCGCCCTGGAGTTCCACGTTTTGGAGTCCCCGGGCCTGATAGAATTGCAGGGCCACCTTGCGGGCGCTTTCGGGCGGCTTGCCCGGGGGAAGGAGAACGGAATAGGGCGCCTGCAGGGCGCGGCCGGCGACGGTGGCCCGGGCGCCGGAGTAATGGTAGGCGAGGCCGGACTGCGGATCGACCTGGTCAGCGCGGAATCGTTTCCGGGTGAGCAGGCAGTCACACATCGGATCACTGAAGGTGTCGACGTGCCCCGAGGCCTGCCAGATGCGCGGGTGCATGATGATGGTGGCCTCGAGGCCCACCACGTCATCGCGCATCCGGGTCATGGACCGCCACCAGAGTTCTTTCACGTGGCGCTTCAGCTCCGCGCCGAGCGGACCGTAGTCCCAAAATCCGTTGATCCCGCCGTAGATGTCCGACGACTGAAACACGAAACCCCGCCGCTTGCAGAGCGACACGATTTTTTCCATCACCACATTGTCCTTCGGCTCAGCCATGGGAGAGACAGTGTCCCGAGGGTGGGGTGACGAAGTCAAGGTGAGGGGCGGTCCGGACTCCGTGCTTGCCAGGGTCTGCGGCGCGGCGGGAGATTTCGCGGATGAACGTTCCGCGAGGGCATCGGGCGGGCAGCCAGCGGTGGGTCGCCTTGCTGATGATGGGCGTGGCCGGGTTGGTTTTGGGCCTGAGTCCGGGCCTGCCGGCGCGGGGTCAGGCCTCCGGCAGCAGCGAAGAATCCCTGCGCCGCGAGCTGCAGAAGGCGCGGGACGAGATCCGGCAGCTTCAGGAGGAGAATGCGCGGCTGAAGGGCAAACGCCCGGAGGCACCGACCGCCCCGGCGGGAGCGGCCGCGGTGCCGGTGCCGACGTCGGCGGTTTCCGCTCCCGCGCCGGACGGGTCGCGGGTGGTGACGATACCCGCGCCCGTGGAGGAGGGGACGGAGGTCACGGTGGAGCGGTTGCTGGCAGACTACCAAGCGAGCGCCATTGCCGGAGATGCGCGGTACAAGGGGCGTCGTCTGCGGGTCTCGGGGCGCGTGCACAGCTTCAAGAAGGCCTTTGTCGGCCTGGGCTGGACGGTGCAATTGAAGGCGGCTGACCAGCTGGGGTTGGTGCGCTGCCAAGTGCAGTTCCCCGGGATCAGCGATTTTCGGCCGTATCCGCCGACGCTCATCCTCGAGGGACGCCGTCCTTTCCGCGAATGGAAGCCGCTGCTGCAGCAGGGCGAGAAGGCGATGTTCGAGGGGGTGTGCGAGGGAATCGATGACGCGGTGATCGGATTCAAGGAGTGCCGGCCGGCGACCCCTTGAGTTCAGATCCGCTCGGGTTCGCGCTCACGCCGCTGCGGCGACGGGATCGGTGGGGACGTCCGCCAGGATGCGGTCGATGACGGCGTCGGTGGTCACGCCTTCGGCCTCGGCTTCGAAGTTGGGGATGAGCCGATGACGCAGAGCGGGACGTGCCGCCCATTGGATATCCTCGAAGCTCACGTTGAATCGTCCCTGGGCCAGGGCGCGCACTTTGCCGGCGAGGATCAGCGTTTGCGCTCCGCGCGGGCTGCTGCCGAAGCGCAGGAACTGGTTGCTGATGGGGGCGGCGGTCCCGGTCTTGGGGTGGGTGGCGAGGACGATACGGACGGCGTAGTCCTTGACGTGGGAGGCGACCGGGACTTCACGGACGAGCCGCTGCATGCGGTGCAGCTTTTGGCCGTCGATCACCTTGCCCACCTGGGCGGTGGTGCCGCCGGTGGTGCGTTCGATCACCTCGGCGAGATCCGCGGCGGAGGGATAGCCCACCAGGAGCTTGAAGAAGAAGCGGTCGAGCTGCGCCTCGGGAAGCGGGTAGGTGCCCTCCTGGTCGATCGGGTTCTGGGTGGCGAGGACGAAGAAGGGCTCTTCCAGCTTTCTCACTGAGCCGCCCGCTGTGACCTGTTTCTCCTGCATGGCCTCGAGCAGAGCCGACTGCGTCTTCGGCGTGGCGCGGTTGATTTCATCGGCGAGCACGAGATGGGCGAAGATCGGGCCGTGCTGGAACTGGAATCCGCGGCGTCCGTCCGGTCCGTCCATCACAAGGTTGGTGCCGAGGATGTCGGCGGGCATGAGGTCCGGAGTGAACTGAATGCGGCTGAACGAGAGGTCGAGCACCTCACCGAGCGTGCGGACCAGCAGCGTCTTGCCCAGGCCGGGAACGCCCTCCAGCAGCACGTGTCCGCCGCCGAACAAGGCGATCAAGGTGCCGTCGACGATTTCCAGATGGCCGACGATCACCTTGCCGACCTCGTCGCGCACGGCATG
Source organism: Verrucomicrobiales bacterium (assembly GCA_020845805.1). GTDB lineage: Bacteria > Verrucomicrobiota > Verrucomicrobiia > Limisphaerales > CAIMTB01 > CAIMTB01. Next base: position 8,936 of record JADLFD010000234.1, read on the forward strand.
GAACGCCTCGCGAAACTCGGCGATATGGGACTCCGTGGACATGGGGGCAGGGTAGCGCGGGGTGGGAGGTTGGAAAGCCCTGGATGCGTTGGCCGGTGTCGCACGCGAATCAGGGCGATTCCGCGATGCGGCGCTCGCACCAGCGCAGGAACTCGAGATCGCTTTCGAATTCGACCCGCAGGTCCGGCCATTCACGACGCACCAGACCGCCGCGGAGGTAGCGGTGGAAGAGGTCCTCCCAAACGGACCAGATCCCTTCCGAGAAATAGCCGCGCTGGTGGAGGTAGCGTTCTTCGCAGAACAGGTGGAAATGCCGGATCATGGCCAGGCGCAGCGACGCGCTGGAGGCGGGAAGCCCGGTGTCCTCGCGTTGCAGCCGTTTTTCCCAGGCGCCCGAGGGGTAGCCCTCCATGATGCGTTCGTAGCGTTTCACGCAATCGAGAAAGATGGCGGCGTTCGATTGGCGGCGGTTGATGGCGGCGTGGCGCAGCAGGCCCAGCGCGGTGAAGATCAGGGAGACTCCGGCGAAGGAGGTGGAGACCCAGGGCAGGAGGGCAAGATCGGGGTTCATGCGACCACCCTAGCGCAGGGGCCTGGACATCTGCGGTCCAGGGGCGGTTCCCCCTTACTTCAGGTCGTCGAAGTAGTCCTTCACAGCGCCGCGATAGGCGCGCGGGACTTTGTCCTGGTTCAGCGCGCTTTGGGCGTCGGACTGGGCGGCGTCGACGGCTTGCTGGTAGGGAACCGTGCTCTCGCCTTTGAGGGAAACGCCTTTGAGGTTGATGCTGGGCATGGGGCCCGGATTGAACTGGCCGCGCAGTTTGGTGGGCAGGGCGTTGGCGGAGAGTTGGCCGTCGCCGCGGTCGGTGTGGCCGCGGGCTTTCTGGTCGGGGCGTTCGAGTCCGGTATTGTCCCAACGCTCGGTGCGCTCGTTGAAATACATCCAGCTGTTCTCATCGGCCCAGGTGCCCACCCCGCGTCCGGGGCGGCCGCCTTTCCCGGCCCGAGGTTTCCCATGTTTGGAGCAGCCGCGGCAGGCGCCGCCCTGGCATTCGGACGGGGACCAGTTTTTGTCCGACATGAGGGCGTACTGGGCGCCCTTCATGCTCTCGATGAGATCGGCGAGTTGTTGAGCCTCCTTGGCTTCCTGCGCCAGTTTGCGTAGCTCGGAAGCGGCTTTGGCCAGCGACTGGGCGCCATCCTGGTTCTTGGCGCTGGCCAGTTGGGATTGGGCCTGCTTGAGGAGTTCCGACACTTTCCCGTATTCGCCGGCTGGGGGAATAGCCTGGGAGACCTCCTTCAGGATCTTCTCCATCTGCTCCTTGGTGAGGCCCGAAGAGGCGAGTTGCTGCACCATTTTCTCCAGCGTCTCGGCGGCCGCTTCGGCTTGGCCTCGGTCGAGTTGTTCCGCGAGATTCTTGCCCAGGTTTTCGAGGCCCTGCTTCATCTCGGCGAGTTTCTGAGCCATTTCGCGCAGCTTCTCGAGGTCGGTGCCGGCGTCATTCAGGTCCTTGAGCAGGCGGTCGATTTTGAGATCGCGCAGCGCATCGAGTGCACTGTCGAGCCCGGAGAGGTTGAGGCCCAGCTCACTGGACTGGGTGGAGAGACTCTGCAGCGCCTGCTGCAGGGCGGAGCGGGCGCTGGGGTCATCCGGATTTCCCTGCATGCCGCCGGCCATTTTCTGGGCCTGTTGCAGGTCCTTCTGAAGCTTGTCGAGCGCTTCGGGAGTGGCCTGGCCGTTCTCCTTCTGGAACTTGTCCAGCTGCCGTTGGAGCGCCTGGTTCGAGGACGTCGAGTTGGCGGAGGGAGAGCGCGCCGCCTGCTGGAGCTTGCGCAGGACCGGATCGGATTCGAGCTGCTGGGATTCCTCCTCGAGACGTTTGGTGGCGTCGGCGAGTTTCTGCAGTCCTTCAGCTTTGGTCAGCTTGGCTTGGGACAGTTGTTCTCCGAGGAGACCGGCTTCGGCGAGGGTTTCGCGCAGGGAATCGTCGGTCGGCGGGGTGCGCTCGAGTTCGCGGCGCACGAGGGCGGCCACTTTGCGACCGGTATCGCGCATGACCTCCGCCTCGCGTTGTTTCTTCAGGTGGTGCGGTGAGCGGTATTCCGGAACGAAGCCGAGGCCGATGACCAAGGCGAGGAGGGCTGGGATCCAGCCGGCGAACCGCGGCAGGGAAAGCGGGAGGAGCCGGCGTGTGTCGAGCGAACTCACCGCTGCGGAAGCATCGCGGATGACGAGAGTGGCCCATTCGCTGGTGGCGTCGCGGGAGCCGATTTCGAGAGCGGTGCTCAGGCGTTGGCGCAGGTTCTCGCGCGTTTCGAGCAGTCGAGCAGCGGAGGAGAGGGGGACGTTGCGCCAGCCGCCGGCCAGGAAGCCGATCAGGGCTGCCACGAGCGGAATCGCCCAGAGCGGTTCGATCCAGCGCTCGGGAAGGGGCGCGATCTTGAAGGCGGCGAGGGCGAGCAGCCAAGTCAGCGCGCCGTAGAGGAGTCCGGTCCAGAGGCCGCGAAGCGCGTGATCCAGCCGACGCCGGCGGGCGGCGCGGGCAAGGGTCGCCTGGAGGATGGCCAGCTCGCTCATGCAATGGGGAAAGTGGAATTGTTTAGTCCGACGCGCCAGAGCTTTCTTCGAGTGGACCGGGGCGGGCACCGGAAGGACCAACCGGGGATCGGGTGAGGGCCCCAAAGTCCTTCCCCGCCGGGTGGGGGCAGGGAAGGACACGCGTGGGAGCGGGGGGACTGCTAGGGTCCGCCCGATCGGACGCGAAGGAACCCGGCGGGGTTGGAACGCGGCACGTTGGCGGTGGTGGACGAGGTGGTGAGCACCTTGGTCCAACCGCCGGAGAGCGCGGTGGCTTGTTCGACGTCGTACGGCGGCTGCCCTCCGGTCCAGGTCAGGACGAGGTCAGTGCCGGCGAGGGTGGGTTTGCCGAGCGTCAACGGCGAGGCGGCGACGCCCGCGGTGACCCGGATGTTGTCGACGGCGAGCGTTTCCGTCCACCAGCTGGAGGCTACGCGAATCTCGATCACCAGGTCGGTGGCGCCAGCGGGCACGTCGTAGGTGAAGTCGGCGAACTCTCGTGTCAGGCGTCGGACGAAGCCCTGCATCTCATCGGCGAGCCAGGGTTGGATGCCGTTCTGGACGCCACGGAAGTGGGCCAGTCGGACGGGTGTGCTGGAGGCGCCGGCGGGCAGGGCGTAGAGGTCGATGAAGTCGCTGTCCTCGAAGTCCACCACGGTGGCGGCGAGGGCCACGGTCAGCTTCACGTTCTTTTTGCCGGCGACATTGACCGGGGCGAGCTGGACGGCGCGGTAGGAGATACCGTCGGGATAGGGCCATTTGTTCAGGCCGGAGCCGCCGAGGAAACCGGCGCCTTCGAAGTTGGCGAACTTGCCGCCGTCATAGAAGACCCCCTTGGGGCTGTCGTTGGGACCGTTGAGCACGACGATCACCGGTTCCTGCCGTTGTTCGGTGGGGCCGGACGCGATGTAGCCGGTGACGTTGGCCTGGCCCTGCAGCTTGACGGGGGAGGAGGCGCCGTCGACCCCGAGCACCTCCCAGTAACCGGAATCGAGGTTGTCATCGGGCACTTCGCCGGAAGTGTTGGCGACCCAGAGTTCGAGGCTGCCGCCGCCGCTCGAGTTGTAGGAGACCACTTCGAAATCGAAGGCTCCGGCGCTGGGGAACGCGACATTCACGTAGACGATCTGATGCGCGTGCGGTCCGGCGTCGGTGAGGACCACATCGCCGGTGGTGATCCCATTGCGATCCAGATCGAAGGCCAGACGTGCGCCGTCGTCGGAACCCAGGGCGAAGCGGTAGGTCCCGGCGGTGGCGACGGACACCTTCCCTTTGGCCACCAGGCCCCAGTTTCCAGTGTAGTTGCCGGGACCGGGAAGGTCGGCGGACCAGGAGCCGGCCGAGCCGTCGGCGAAATCCAGGGTGACGACCTGGGCCGAGGTTTTCTCGTGGGTTTTGGTGCCGGCCACCATGGCATCGACATCATCCAGGTTGTTCACGGCCGGCGTCACGGTGCGCGTGATGGTGGCGAGGGTGACGGCGTTGGTGGGGAGGTAGCGGCCCACGAGTTCGAACGGTTGATCCCCCGAGAGCGCGTCGAAGGTCCCGGTTTTTCCGCCGGCGGCGGGGTGCGACGGGGAGGCGACCGTGAGCGAGCCGGGAGCGAAGGTGACCGCGGTGCCAATGCTTCCGACGAGCATGTCGTCGTAGTCGGGCGCATTCATCACGATGACCGGCTTGGGAAGCAGCACGAACCGGCTGGGGTTGCTGGAACCGGGGCCATGGACGAAAAGGTCGCCCGCCACGTCGAGTTCATTCGGGGTGCTGGCAATGTCGTCATCGACCACGGTGTGCCCGGCGCTGGTGAGGTAATCCGCGAGCCCTTGGATGGAGGCGGCATTCGGGTGCACCACGATCTGCGCGTTTTTCTTCCCGGACAGGAGCCAGTCGACGGTGGAACCGAAGACTTGGAGGAAATCGGGGGTGGCGGTCGAGCCATCGGTCCCGCGCCAGGCGACGATGGCGCGGCGGCCGGGGTTCTCGGGATTGCCCGTCAGTGAGACATTGAAGCTGTGCTCCCAGTAGATGGGGCCCTTTTGGTCGAAGTTGGCCAGTTCATCCCGGATGCGCTGGGGTTCGTAGAGTCCGCGGCCGGTCAGGGTGTACCGGGGCGGATTGGCCGTGGTGCCATCGGTGTTGAAACCTTCCTGGAGCAGGACTTCCTGAGCACTGGCGCGGGCCGCGCAAGCGAGCAGGGAGGCGAGCAACCAGGCGGGCCGGCCGAGGGCACGATCGCGCGGGGTTGAAATGATGGAGGTCATGGCAAGTGGGGTTCGCGGAGGGAGCTAAGTCGTGTGAGTGCTGGGTTTACGCTCCCCGCTACGCATGACGAAACGGCACGGCGCGTCCCTGGTCGGACGTGCACGGCATGCTGCGGGGAGTGGTGGACTTATGATTAAGATTCGGGAATCTGGTCAACCTCAATCTCGAGTGGGGACGCAAGCCGCGGTGGGACGGGATCACCC
>JADLFD010000235.1 GCA_020845805.1 Verrucomicrobiales bacterium
AGCTTTCCCAGACCCGCATCGTCAGCGTGGCCGATCGGGAGGGGGACATGTTCGAGCTGTTTGACTTGCGACGCGGCCACGCGGGCCCGAAGGCGGAGTTGCTGGTTCGAGCCAAGACCGACCGCTGCCTGGAGGACTCCGATCGAAAGTTGTTCGAGGAACTGGCCGCAACACGCCTGGCGGCGAAGGTGACCATCCCGGTGCCCCGCCAGCGCCAACAGACCGACAAGCCCTCGACTCCGGGCCGTCCGGCGCTGGCGGCGCGAAATGCCGAGGTCGAGGTGCGGTTCAAGGAAGTGACGATCAGCGCGCCGCAAAAGGCCCAGACCCGCCACAAGTCGCCGATCAAGGTCTGGGCCATTCACCTGGTGGAAAAGAATCCTCCGGAGGGCGCCGCGGCGATCATCTGGATGCTGCTGACCTCGATCGAAGTCGCATCAGTCAAGCAGGCCCTGCGCTGCGTCCGGTGGTACTGCCGCCGGTGGCGGATCGAAGAATGGCATCGGGTAATGGTAACTGTTCAGGTCCCGGGTGGGGTGGAAGGTGATTTCCGTGGGGCGAAGGCGCTCGCGGAGCTCTGGCGGCGGGCAGGGTGAGCGTGGCCGGGGGAGGTCGGGGGAGATGAAAACTCAGCTTTGGTCTGGACTCTGCTTCCCGTTTCGTTCAGCGTCGGTGCTCGTGGAGCACGAGACGATCGTGATGCAGGGCCGGGAAGTGGGAACCGCAGAGCTGGCGCAGATCCGTACACTCATTGAAACTCAGCCGAGGTGGAGTCGCTACCGGTTGTCGCGGGAGTTGTGCCTTCTGTGGGACTGGCGCACCGCCACCGGCCAGATCAAGGACATGGCGGCGCGCACGCTGCTCTTGAAACTGGAGCAGCGGGGACTGGTGCAACTGCCCGCGCGTCGACGGACCTCGCCCAACCGGATGCGGCATAAGCGGGTGGTGGCGGTTTCCCACGCCCGGGAGGCGGTTCGTGCAAGTCTGGGGGAGTTGCAGCCGCTGCAGATCGTGGAACTGAGCGAGACGCCCGGCGAGTTGGTGCTCTTCGAGTCCTTGCTCCACACGCACCATTACCTGAGTTACACGAGCACGGTGGGGATGAACCTGAAGTACTTGGTGCGTGACCGCCAAGGTCGTCCGGTGGCCTGTGCGCTGTTCGGATCGGCCGCGTGGAAGTGCGCTGCCCGGGACGGGTTCATCGGCTGGTCGGCGGCGACGCGGGCCCGTCGCCTGCAGCGGATCACCAACAACACGCGCTTCCTCATCCCGGCGTGGGTGGAGGTACCGCATCTGGCCAGTCATGTGCTGGGCCGGATCGTTCGGCGATTGCGCGCCGACTGGAGGCGCAAGTACGCCGAGCCGTTGAGCCTGGTGGAGACCTTCGTCGATACGAGCCGTTTCACCGGGGTCTGTTACCGGGCGGCGAACTGGCTACCGGTGGGCGAGACGACCGGACGCACCCGCCAGGATCGTTTCAACCGCATCGAGGTTCCCCGCAAGGCGGTGCTGGTGCGCCCCTTGGTGGCGAGCTTCCGGGAGGAACTGGCGGCATGAGTCGTCGCGACGAACTCCTGGCGCTGGCTCGGACGAACCCCGAGGCCCTCGTCGATTACGTGCTCGCGCTGGAGGAGCAGATCCGCCGACTCGAAGCGCGCGTCACCGAACTGGAAGCGCGTCTGGCGCAGAACAGCCGCAACAGCAGCCGTCCCCCCTCCAGCGATGGCCTGCGCAAACCGCCGCCACGCAGCCTGCGCGGCCCATCCGGGCGCAAACCCGGGGGCCAACCCGGTCACCCCGGCCACACCCTCCAGGCGGTCGCCCAACCGGATCACGTCCAGGTTCACTCGCTCACCCGTTGTCCTTGCGGCCAGTGCGGCGGCGTGTCCCTCCTCGGCCAGCCCGTGCTGGATCATGAACGCCGCCAGGTGTTCGATCTGCCCGCTCTCCAACTTTCGGTGACCGAGCATCAGGCCGAAATCAAACGGTGTCCCGTGTCGGGCCGCAAAGTCAGCGCCGCCTTTCCGGCGGGAGTTCTGGCCCCGGTGCAATACGGCCCCAACTTCCGCGGACTGACGCTCTACCTCTTCAACCAACAACTCCTTCCTTTCGACCGGCTGCGGCAGACCTGTCTGGACCTCTTCGGCCAGCCCTTGAGCTTGGGAACGCTCAGCGCGACCAACCAGAGCGCCTACGACGCGCTCGCCCCGGTGGAGAGCGCCATCATCCGGGGGGTCATCCAAGCCGCCGTGGTTCACGCGGACGAAAGCGGCTTGCGGGTCGCCGGCTCTCTGCACTGGCTGCATGTCGCCTGCACGCCGGAACTGACCCACTACGGCGTGCATGCCAACCGCGGCACCGAGGCGATGGACGCCCTCGGCGTCCTGCCCCATTGCCGCCACTGGCTCATCCATGACCACTGGAAGCCCTACTACAAGTACGAGGCCCTGCACGCGCTCTGCAACCAGCACCTCCTGCGCGAACTGAAGTTCCTCGCCGAGGAACTCCACGAGACCTGGGCCGCGGAACTGACTGCCTTCCTGATCGAATGGAAGAACGATCCGCTCGTCCTCCTCGGGCTCGACGAGGAGCAGTTCCACCGGGCCCATGCCCGCTACCGGGCCATCCTGCGCCGGGGCCGACGCGACCATCCCCGTCGCCAGGCCGGACAGGGCCGTACCGCGCAGGACAAGGCCACCAACCTGCTCGATCGCCTGGAGGACTTTGACCTGTCGGTGCTGGCCTTCCTGATCGATCCGCAGGTCCCGTTTACCAACAACCAGGGCGAGCAGGACATCCGCATGATCAAGGTGAAGCAGAAGATCTCCGGCTGCTTCCGCACCTTGGTTGGCGCCCAGGTCTTCGCGCGCATCCGCAGCTATCTTTCCACCTGCCGCAAACAGGGCCACAACCTCTGGGAGGCCTGTCAGCGGCTGGTCCTCGGTCAGCCGTTCATGCCCAACGCCCCGGCGAGCGGACCTTGAAGCACGGTTCCCGGAGCCCCGACCCCGGTCCGTCCATCACCTTCCGTTGCGCCGCCACCCCGGTTCCCGCTCCATCCACGCTTCCAAGGACCTGAACAGTTACGAGTTTTGCAGTGTTGAGTATGAGATCAAGCCAGCCTCTTGTATTCGTCCGTAAACGTACCAGGTGCACTGCCCCACGAGTTCCTTCGCACTCGTGGCGAAAGGGCCGGTAGTGTATGCCGTGTTCGCGAGGTTTGGCGTTGGGTGTTGCGCATTGGTGGCATTCGCGAGGAAGAGCAGAGCCGCGGCGATTGAGCGCACCACCATTCCGAGGCCGGCGCTC
>JADLFD010000236.1 GCA_020845805.1 Verrucomicrobiales bacterium
CCTACCCCGATCTGGCACACGCGGTCCCGCTCCACCCCCAACCGCACCATTTCGTCCGCCTCCGCCCGCGTGAAGACAAACACGCCATCCGACCGCCGCAACAACTCGAAGAATCGCCGCATCACCCAGCCCCCAAAGCGGGTCTGCATGCGCGGACTGTAGTTCGGTGTGATGAAGAACTTCGCACCCCGCTGTTTCGCGAGCCGGTAGCTGGCCCACGAAAAATGCTCCCGGCCAATCCGGATGTTGTGCACCACGTCCGCCTGCGCGACATGCCCCGCAAACTGCCGCGCGAACCATCGCGACATCAGCGGATATCCCACCTCGGGAAACGGAATGCACCAAGGCACCAGGGGAGCCATCCAAAGCCGCTGAAACCAGCCCGGCTGCACCCGCTGCACCGTGATCCCCCCCACCTCGTACCGGTCGTTCTCCCAAGGCGCCAGCAGGGTCGAGTCCAGCAGGTACCGGTTCCGCTGATCCGTCCACTGCGACAACGCAGTCAACGAATGCCCGCGCTCCACCAGCATGCGCCCGATGGTGTACCAATGGAGCTGCGCTCCGCCCACGCTGGGATAGTACGCCGTGGCGCTGTGCACCAGACGCTGTGTTGGCCTTTGGGCTGAAACCGGCATGGCGATCCCACACACTGCCCCAGCCCTCCGTGGCCGGGTTTCAACGCGCGGGGCCGAGACCCTAACGATGCCGTCCTTCGATCGACAAGCTCCACCCATGCCCCCGTACCCGGCTCCATCGGGATGCGGGAATCGTCCACGAGGTTCCATCCCCATCTCCGACAGGCGCTCTCAGCCGACGGAAGCGGGTGGAATCTCCGCTCAGAGCTCAGGATCGAACCGTTTGATGTCGTTGAACCGATCCAAGTCCCGGTCAAACGACGCAATCTCACAATTGGATTCAGCCCCTGATGCCGCAAGCCAGGCATCCGCATAATCAACGGAGGTGCGCTTGAACCTTCGAAGGGCATCCACGACCCGGGTGGCCTGCGAGCACGCAATGCCTTCACTCTGGACGAAGGAAATCAACGCATCCGCCACGACCTCGCGCGGCCGTTGGTAGAAGGAGGTCAGGACATACACCGTTTCCGCGATGATTAGCGGGTCGATGATCAGCCTGATTTCCCCGTTCTCCGCGCGTCCCAAAAGCTTGGAAGCCGCCCTTGCTTGCCCGGGAACGTCCTGCACCAGAAATCGAAGCACGACGTTGGCGTCCAGAATCAGTTCTCTCATCGTGATGCTCCCGAAAGGCGCTTGTGGCGTGCGACGGCGGCGTCGGACAGGGCGGACCTCGAATTCCCTTTTCCTCTGGGAACTCGGCCTTCTGACAAGCAACCCGCCAGCGCGCTCAGGCGAGGGAGACGATGTGCGGTCAGCACCCCATCCTTGACCTCCCACGCCAGGCGTTCACCGACGCGAACGTCCAGCGCCTTGCGAACCTCACCCGGTATGGTGACCTGCCACTTCGACGTAATCGTTGAAACTCCGCTTCCCATATCGAACTTGTCTTACCATGCTTCATACGCCTTACGCAATGGGCCCTCCCCTTCCCATCCAGTTCAGTTGCGGCAGCCAGTCTTTTTTGAGATCAACGATCCCGGGGATCGACCATGGAAGCGACTGTCCAGCAGCCGGATGAACTCACGGATCTCGCGGAGGATCAGGTGATCCTCGGAGTCTCTCCTGTGATTCTCGTGGCCGCCCTGTCGCGTCGCTTCCCTGCCTGATTCGGATCAGGCAATCTCGTTTGCTCCGACCCATGATCCCTTCCCCACCGCCACCCGCGCCCATCACGCACCGCTTCCGCCGCGCGCGCCTGCTGCCGTGGCTGCTCGCGTTCCTCGGGTGCGTCACGGTTCTCCCCTCCCTCGCTCACGCCGCCTCGCCCCGCCGCCCGCCCAACGTGATCTTCATCCTCGCCGATGACCTGGGGATCGGGGACATCGGACCCTACGGTCAACGGCACATCCGCACGCCGCATCTGGATCGCCTCGCCCGCGAGGGCATGCGCCTCGACCGCCACTACTCCGGCAGCCCCGTCTGCGCCCCGTCACGCTGCGTGCTCATGACCAGTCTGCACCCCGGTCATGGCCAGATCCGCGACAACCGCGAGATGCAACCCGAAGGGCAGCTGCCGCTCGCGGCCGGGACACCCACGCTTCCGCGTCTGCTCCAGGAGGCGGGCTATCGCACCGGCGCCTTCGGAAAGTGGGGACTGGGCGGACCCGGCTCCAGCGGGGACCCGCTCCACCAGGGGTTCGAGGAGTTCTTCGGTTTCAACTGCCAGCGCGTGGCCCACAACCACTACCCCACTTCACTCTGGCATAACGCCAACCGCATCGCCCTGCGCAACCCGCCGTTCCCCGCTCACCAACGCCTCCCCGACACCTCCAATCCGGCCTCGCCCGCGTCCTATGCCACGTTCAGCGGCACCGAGTTTGCCCCGGACCTGATCGCCGACCGCGCGGTGGAGTTCGTCCATCGCCACCGTCACCATCCGTTCTTCCTCTACGTTCCCACCACGCTGCCCCACCTCGCCCTGCAGGCGCCCGCGGATGCCCTGGCGCGCTACACCAACGCCTTCCCCGAGGAACCTTATCTCGGTCAGGCGTCCTACCTCCCGCATCGCACTCCACGCGCCGCCTACGCCGCCATGGTCAGCCGCATCGATGATTACGTCGGACGCCTCCTCGCCGCCCTCGACGAGCTCCAGCTTGCGCGCGATTCGATCGTGGTCTTCACCTCGGACAACGGCCCGCTCTATGACCGGTTGGGCGGTACCGACACCGACTTCTTCGCCTCAGCTCTCAACCTCCGCGGCCGCAAAGGCTCCGCCTTCGAAGGCGGCATCCGCGTGCCCGCCCTCGTCCGCTGGCCAGGTCATATCCCGCCCGGATCCTCCACGACGCGGCAATGCGGCTTCGAAGACTGGTTGCCCACACTCCTGGATCTCGCCGGCGTGGCTCTACCGCCCTCGCTCCGTACCGACGGCCACAGCTTCGCCCCCACGCTGCAGGGCCGACCCCAGACCGCGCGCCCCTTCCTCTACCGCGAATTCCCCGCCTACGGCGGATGGCAGGTACTCTGGCAGGACGACTGGAAACTCGTGGGACGCCAACTATCCCGCCAGGGCAACCGCCCGCCCGCGCCGCAGTGGGAGCTGTACCGTCTTCGCACCGATCCCTCGGAGACCAATAACCTCGCCGCCCGGCATCCCCGCCTCGTCCGACGCCTGCGCCGAGTCATGGATGAGGAGCACGTTCCATCCTCCCTCTTCCCGCTCGCCGCCATCGATGACCCGACGACGCCCCCCGGTCCCTGACCTCACCGTCACATGCACGAGTCGCCCCCCCACCCTTCCCCGCGGGAATCCGCAGGTTCCGGCGCGGTCCCTGCCCTGGACCCCAACGCCACCGCGGCCCAGCGCGAGGCCCATTGGTATGCTCACGTCTATCAGGGCGACCGCACCCCGCAGCTCACCCTCCGCGCCCTCCTGATCGGTGCCGTCATCGGCACGTTCATGGCCGCCGCGAATCTCTATACCACCCTCAAGCTCGGCTGGTCCTTCGGGGTCGCCGTCACCGCCGTCGTGCTCTCCTACGTTATGTGGAACGCGATGCGGATCCTGTCCGGAGGCCGCCTGACCCAGCTCTCCATCCTGGAGAACAATTGCATGGCGTCGTGCGCCTCGGCCGCGGGCTACTCCACCGGTTCGACGGTGGGCGTCGCCTTCGCCGCCCTGCTCCTCCTGCAAGGCCATCACCAACCCCCGCTGCTCCTCGGCGCGTATGTGCTGTTCACCGCCGGACTCGGCGTGTTCCTGGCCATCCCGCTCAAGCGGCAGATGATCAATCACGAGCAACTGCCGTTTCCCACCGGCACCGCCGCCGCCGAGACCCTGCGCAGCCTGTACTCCGCCGGAGCTGAGGCGATGCACAAGGCGTACAGCCTGGTCGCTGCCCTCGCCTTTAGCCTGGGGCTGGGATTCCTGCGCACCTACGCCACGCTCGTCGACCAACTCGTGAGCCTGGGCAAATGCCCCGCCTGGCTGGAACGCCTGCGCGCGTGGTGCGTGGTCCCTGAATCGATCGCCTTCTCCGGCTTCCTGAACCCGCTCGCTCGCGGTTCCCTGGCCGGTCTGGCTTTTGAACCCAGCGTCCTCCTCATGGGCGCCGGCATGCTCATGGGCGCGCGCGTCAGTCTGTCCATGCTCGCGGGCTCCCTGCTCCTCTACTACGTCGTGGCGCCCGCCATGCTCGCCCACGACCTCGCCCAAACCGGCGTCGCCGGGTACGTCCCCGCCTTTCGCCTCCGATCCGACGGAAGTTTCAACCCCGTCTCCTGGGCTCTCTGGGGCGGCACGTCCCTGATGGTCATGTCCAGCCTGACCGCGCTCGCCCTCGACTGGCGCACCATCGCCCGCGCCTTCACGGGATTGCGCGCCTCGCGCACCGCCGGCTCCGGACGCAAATCCGTCGAGGACATCGAAGTCCCCGTCTCCTGGCTGATCCTGGGTGGCATCCCCTTCGCCCTCGGCACCATGCTGGTGCTCTGGATCGCCTTCCAGGTGGCCCTGCCTCTCGGCCTGATCGCGGTGCTCCTCACCGGCGTGGTGGCCCTCGTCTCCTGCCGCGCCACCGGGGAAACCGACACCACCCCCGTCGGCCCCATGGGCAAGATCACTCAGCTGCTCTTCGCCGTGCTCCCCGGCGCCGCCGGCAACACCGCCATCAACCTCGTGACCGCCGGTGCCTCCGCCAGCGCCGGCATGTCCGCGGCCGATCTCCTCACTGATCTCAAAAGTGGTTACCTCCTCGGCGCCAACCCGCGTCGACAGTTCCTCGCCCAGTTCACCGGCATTTTCGTGGGGACCCTCGCCATCATCCCCGCCTGGTACCTGATGGTGCCCACCAAGGAACGACTCGAAGCCTTCAACCCGCCCGCGGCCAACATGTGGAAGGCGGTCGCCGATCTCCTCACTCAGGGCTTTTCCGCGCTACCCACCACCACGCCGACGCTCATGGCCATCGGCGCTTGCCTCGGTATCGCGCTCCCCCTCGCCCAGCGATTCCTCCCCGCCCTGCGCCCCTTCCTCCCCTCCGCCATGGGCCTCGGGTTCTCCTGGGCTTTCGTCTTCCAAAACTCCCTGTCCTTCGCCATCGGAGGTGTCCTGGTCTGGACCTGGTCCCGCTGGCGCTCGCGCCAGGCGGATCTCTTCTCCACGCCAGTCGCCTCCGGCTTCATCGCCGGTGAATCCCTGATCGCGGCCGCCATCGCCATCGCCTGCACCCTGGCCGGCCTGGCATTCTCCTAACTCCTAACCCGCGGATCCCCACCGCGCGCGCCGCCTCATCCGCGGCGTGCTCCACCCCGCGCCCCAGGTCGTACTCCAGCCCGCTTCGCCCGCGCCAGCAGCACCACCATGCCAAGCACCAGCAACCCCGGAATCCTCGGCTCCGGCACCACCGGCACCGTCAACGGATCCACCGGATGCAGCCCCGCATCCGCGTACTGCTGCTGCGTCTCCAATACCACGGCGCCGGTGACGCGCGTCACCAACTGATGCGCCGCCCCCAACTTCGAGGCCTCGCTCACGCGCCGCGCCCGCACCAACCGGCGGATCTCATCCGCCGCCCACAACCGAGTCACATGCCGGGAAACCCCAACCCCCGACTCCGTAGTCCCCGGAGCCATCCCCTCCTGCACCTCGCGCACATATTCCCACCGCGCCCCGCGCCCCGCCCACCACGCCACCAGGGATTCCAGATCCTCCCCCACAGTCCCCAACCGCGGCACGCGTTGCACCGCCTCCAAACCATCCAGTGCCTCCACCACGCGGTCCGGACCCAGACGGACCTGGATCTCATGCAACGCCGGACCCCGGCCGTCCCCTCGCCATTCCAGACGCTGACGCAGGGGCCCCGTGGGCTGCAGAGCCACCGCCTGCGGCCCATGCACCCACAGAACCACACCTGAAGCCTCCACCGCCGCCCACTCCCACGCCTGCACCAGTGCTCCCACGTTGTCCTGACCTCCGCGCCCTTCCATGCGCCGCACCGCCTCCGCAGCCCGCGCCCCATTCAGATCCGTGAACACGCGCCGCACTCCGTCCTGCGCCAGAAAGACCGCCAACTCCATGTCCGCCGGCATGCCTTCCAGCGCCGAGGCCACGTCGCGATAGAAAGGCGCCATTCCCACCGACCCATCGAGCACCAAGGCCAGTCGACGCGGTTTGTTCCCCATGACCTGCGCCCACCGCTGCCGCACGCGCCGCCCTTCGGATCCATTCGGACCCGGCGCCCACAACTCAGTCACCGTCCGGTCCCGCAAAAACACCAGATTTCGCCGCGTTTCACCCAGTCCCACATCCGGCCACGAACCCCGCCATCCGGATCGCCCCCGTTCATCCGCGGTCGACTGCAATCCCTCTGGAGCCTTCAGAGTCTGCTTGGATTCCACCCACACCGAGTGCTCCAGACCTCGAGCCAACGCAAAGTTACGCTCGAGAAAACACGGCCAGATCAGAACACCCTCCTCCAACCCGCGAGGCGCCATCGGCGCGGTGATCCCCAACCGGACCCGCATCCTCCCGCCTCCCGAGGGAATCGGGAAACACTGCATCAACACGCGGTCCGGACCGCACGTCGTCACCAGCACCGGATCGCGGCGTTGCACCACCGCCACCTTCTGATACGCCGCGCGCACTTCCGCCCGGCCGGCGAAAGCCGCCTCGCGCTCCTCGCCGTTCACCCAAAGCGTCAACCTCGACACCACCGCACCCGGCGGCAGTTGAATCTGGGCCCGCGCCTCCCGCTGCAGTCGCTCATGGCTGTTGTGAAACTCCATCGTCCACTCCACGTAGGCCCAGCCCTCCTCCGCGTTGGCCAGCGCGTCCAATCGCGAATCCTGCATCGACAAGCCCCGCACGCGCCCCGCCACCGCCTCGCCCCCCAGGGCGGAATCCCACTCGTCCCCGCCCTCCGCAAACTCTTCCATCCAGCCCCGGTTGACCCGACCCAGCGCTCCGCTCGGCGGAGGCACCGCATTGAAGGCCCGACCCGTCACGCGATAGTGCAACTCGCGCGCGGTCTCGATCCGCACCGGCTCCGGCAAGACGACGCTCCACAGTCCCTTGCGCCGACCGTAACACGCACGCAACAGCGTCTCTCCGTCCCCCCAGTCGCGGAGTTTCTCCACCCACTCGTGCACCTCGGCGCTCCTTCGACTGACGTCCGTGACCTCCGCCTCCGGGTCCAGCGCCAACTCCGCGCGCTGCATCCAGTGCTGCGTGATCACCCCCGGCACTGCGAGCAGCAGCAACACCACCCACGCGCCAACACAACCACTCCACCACCCCAGGCGCGGCAAGGGACGCCGATCCAAGCACGCCCCCGCCACGCGGGAGCGGAGCACCAGGCCGCTGACCAGCGCTCCCAGTGGAGCCAGGGCCAGCAAGCCGAGTCCAAAAATCACCCCCACCACCGCGAACGGGGTCAGCGGCAAAAACAGCGCCGCGTACACGGCCGCCACCCCCGTGACCCACCCGTTCAACACCCACCATCGTCGCAACTCGCCCTCGCTCACCCGCCCACCCGCCTCCGCCGTGCGCCGCCTCCCCACCCGCCACCAGGTGAGGAAATGAACCACCGGCACCATCCCCACCAGCAGCCCATGCCACCCACTCGGCAACGGATCCAGGATCTCCCGCGCGCAAAGATGGCTCCGAGCCTCGATGCCCAGTGTGATCAACGGCAGCGCCACACCAAAAAGCAGGAGCACGAAGTCGAGCAGACGCGCCCCCACCTCGCCCCCCGTCCCCTTCGCCCCTCCCGACCCCACGGGCTTCAACGGGGCCGTCGCCGTGCTCTCAACGCGCGCCGCCCAGGGCGGCGCCACCCGCGCCAGCCAGCGCCGCACGTCGTCCTCGGTCACCACACTCACCCCCGACGCGTTCGCCTCCTCGGTGACATGCCGCCGCAGATCCTCCAGCACCTCGTCCGGATCCGCCCCGGATTCGGCCGCCGCCAACCGCATCTTCTCCAGTTCGTGATCCAGCGCGCGTTGCGCCGCCGTGGTCCAGGTCTTCATCGCTCGGTTCCTCCTCGTCGTCGCAGCATCCCGGCGCCGCGGTTGAGTTCGTCGAGATACTCCAGCATCTGCAAACGCAGCGTCCGCCCCTCCTCGGTCAGCGCGTAGTACTTCCTCACCGGCCCCTCGGAGGATTCCTCCAATCGCGTGGTCACAATGCCCTGCAGTCGCAACCGCGAGAGCAGCGGATACAACGTGCCTTCGGTAATCCCCAGGCCCGGCAAATCAACCAGCGTCTTCACCAACTCGTAGCCATACCGCTCGCGCTCCGCCAAGGCGTTGAGCACGCACAGCTCGATCAACCCCTTGCGCACCTGCACCGTCCAGTTGTCGAAAAAATCACTCATGCGCGCCGGGAGATCAGTCCGCCAGCCAATTCAGGAAAGCAGCCGGAGCCAAAGCCAGGGTGGCGAACGCCAGCCCCACCGA
>JADLFD010000237.1 GCA_020845805.1 Verrucomicrobiales bacterium
AGCGCAGTGTGAAGTTCATTCGGTGGTTGCGCGCTTCCCTCCGAGACCGCTTGGCGGAGGAGGCCGCAGTGGCCCGTCTACGACATCTCTATGCCACCTGGTAACTCAGAGAATCGGACACCGTTGGTTGAAGGGGGATATAGGGATCCTTGCTCCGGGACACGGAAAACATATTGAGTGGAATGCGTGGGACGACTGGGCAGGGAATTACACCACCCGAGGTCGAGTCCGGATCACCGTCAATGACACCAAGAATGCCGTCTTTCCACCTCCCTTCCCCGCTCCTAGCCCTGAATGGGTATGGATCCCACCAGGGAATTTCCTCATGGGCAGCCCTGGAACCGAATGGGGTCACACCTCTTATGAAGAACCACAACCGCAGGTATACCTCTCGAGAGGCTTTTTCATCTGCAATCACGAGGTCACGCAAAGAGAATTCGAGGCCTACAAGGGGACCAATCCTGCAGCGAACCCAGGAGACGGGCGACGGCCGGTAGAGAATATTACCTGGGATGACGCCACTCGCTATGGCATTTGGCTAACGCAACAGGAATGGAATGCCGGACGACTGCGCTCCGGATGGCACTACCGACTCCCAACCGAAGCAGAATGGGAGTACGCCTGCCGAGCGGGCACTTCCACCCCATACAGCCATGATCTGGATGCAACCTGGTCCCAGATACCCGACTATGCATGGTTTGCCCCAAATAGCGGGAACAAGACCCACCCTGTGGCCTCCCGACTTCCCAATCCGTGGGGACTATACGACATGCATGGCAATGTTCACGAATGGTGCTCGGACGCTTTCGGTCCTTTACCCAGTGGGAGCGTGACTGACTGGGCGAGGACCGGCGCAGCTACGCTGCGCGTGTTCCGAGGCGGCAGCTGGGCTGACGACGCGTATACATGTAGATCTGCCTTCCGTTCTGGCGCTTCGCCAGAGGTCCGCTCCAGCACGTTCGGTTTTCGCATCGTGCTCGCCCCCACGCCCCAGTGAACGTCTCCTTGAAGCCCAGTAAGTTCGGAGGGCTCAGCCGATATCCAAATGAGAAGCAGAACATTCTGCATACTGCTAAATGCACCCAAGTCTAGCCTCAAAGTAAATGAGTAACTATCTATAGGTAGTCAGCGAGAGGCCAACGAGCCACACCCTGAACAGCACCCATCAGTGAGCAGTTACCAACCCCAGCCAGTGGAGCTACGACACGCGAAGGTCGCCGAGGTTGCGGGGGCGCTGCTCCTTGCCTTCTTCCTGGGTGCGCGCGGCGCCAAGGCGGAGCTCGTGGTTCGCACGGAAAGCCAGCCATTTTCTCTCGACACACGATCACTGCCGTCGCAAGTACCGCCCAAGGCATACTTTGTGGTGCAAGGAGAAGGCCTGCTCTTCACTCTCGATACTCGTTCGTTGCAACCGCCGAAGCCACCCATCGGCCCATTCCTGATTCACGCGCAGAGCGATTGGTTCACGCTGAACACCCGATCCCTGGCGCCCGTGACGGTCGCCCAATCAGGCCTATTCACGATCGACACCACCACAGGGCCGCTGACGGTACGTGGAAAGGTCGTGGATGCGCTGGGGCAACCAGTAACTGGGGCACTGGTGTCCACCGCCACTGATGGCGTGCGTCGGTCAGCCACCACTGGCCCGGATGGCTGGTACGAGATTGTATCCCAGACGAGAGGGACGCTTTCCATCGCCGCTGAAAAGCCCGGATATCGAAGCAATCGACGCGCCGTTCAACTCACCGCCTCAACGGCAACACAAGACTTCCAACTGCACAGTGAAGTCCGGGCTCCAATTCTAGATTCTCCCGGTTCAACTGACCAACCGATCGCTCGAATTGCCGCCTCGGGTACTGGGCGGCTACTCGCTTTCGACGGGACACGATTCTCAACGAACGGGACGGTCCGATTGGATTTGCCGAGCATTGTCATGACCCACGGCTGGTTGCCGTGCCGCGATTCCACCTCGGACCCATCCGAGGTGGGTGCGAACGGCTGGCCGCGCGAGTTCGCGGCGAGAATCCGGCAAATCGGTCTCTCTCATGAATAGATCAACCTTTTGGCTTGGGACTGGTTCGAGCAGTCGCGCCCGTGCTTCCTTGGACCCTTGAGCCCTCCTCCCGAGGGGATCACCCCCGATCAGGGACTCAACTTGGGCAAAGCGCTCTACGGAGTTTTTGGTGCTGCCTACCGTCAGCCCGTTCACTTCCTTGGGCACAGTTTGGGAACTCTGGTGACGAGCTATGCCGTCGACTATTTGCACGGCACAGCCCGTTCTGAGCATGAGGTGGCTTCTCCCGTGTGGGATTCTGCGCGCACGCAGGTGACTCTTTTCGATGACGCAGCCATTGCCAAGCTGATAGCCAACGAGTCCTTCGCGGCTGGAATCCTAGGACAAGCAATGTTGGGTCCTAAGGGGGCCATAGCCATGTATCTGGCTGAAGCCTCTCAATGGAAGGATCCGGTCCCAGGCGAGTTCGCGTATCTCGACAACTATTTCTCATGCGTGGGTCGATATCATGCTGAAGGCGTCAATGTTCTGCTGCAACGGGCGATATGGGATAAGGCCGTGGATCCGCTCCTTTTCCCTCCAAAGTTTGCTCTGGACATCGTCGATGCTCACAGCGTTCCCGCCTCTTGGTATCTTCAGTCAATTTCACCGGATCCACTGCTTTTCGTGGGGTGGAAAGGCTCCCTGGGGGATCGAGTGCTAAAGAAGGCCCCGAACGTGCAAGTCTTCGATTCATCACAACTACGACAAGGCATGATTTATCGTCAAAGCCGCGAGTTTGATGAATGGACAACTTCCCTCGTCACGGCATCGCCGGAGGAGGGCATCGTGCCCCCTGCAGCGGTTGGTATCGTCCTCGCCTACACGCGGCCGCTGGTCGTTGGGATCGAGCTGGCCAGAGATCTTGGCAAAGGTCTGGTCTCTGGAATTGATGGCTTTCTAGATTGGGTAGGCGAACAGGGAGAGGCGGGACTGGAATGGTCCGCCGGAGCAGCTCGCGCAGTCGGTGATGTCGCAGTCGAGGTGGTCGATGGCGGCTCCGACGCGATCGACCAAAGTTTGGAATGGGCCTCGGAGCAGGTTGGTAAGGGCCGATCCGCATTGCTGGACACCGCCGGCAGCTGGAGTCTGCGCATCCGACTCAGTTCATCGGGTGGGCGAGCGAGCCCAGCCCTCCAGGGGGACGATGCGAAAGCCCCGACTCCGGCTTACCTCTGGTTCCCGGTCCGGATTCCTGCAGAAGCCCAATGGATGTCGTTCGAATTTCAGATTTCGGGAGATGGCAAGGAAGACGCTCTGGTCATGGGGATCAATGGCACGAACCGATTCGAGCTCGGGACGCGATTCATCGGAAGGGACCGTACCGAGCGCAGCGGATTGATCAATGTAAGCGACCTTGCCGGCTCCAATGCTGATCTATTCTTTGGATTGGTGGGAGGCACCTCGGCCGATTGTTCGATCACCGTTTCCCGGATCTCGTTTCGGACCCTGGCTCCGCCCACCCTCACCATCACGCAAGAAGGGACAGAACTACACTTGTCCTGGCCTGCATCTGCCCCGGACTGGGATCTCGAAGCCACGGACGACCTGACTGCCGCGACCTGGCAGATCTTCCAAGTTCCCCCTGTCCTGTCCGCCGGCCGACTTCTCATCCGAGTCGACGCTCTGGAATCGGCCCAGTTCTTTCGGCTCCGGCAATAGGTTGCTATCCGGACGACGGCCAAGCATCCCGCTCTAGCACATGGTTGCCGACCTCGACTCTCCACCGGTGGGCGGCTTTTAATCCTCCCTCGAAATCCGTTCAATGCCGAGAATGCAGGTGGTCGCTGCGCGGCCGTGTTCGCCTTAAAGCACGACCTGCGTGACGGCCTGCGGACACAGCGCCACTTCGAGGGCGTGCACCCCCTGCCCCTCGATCGCGATGTCTTCGCCTGGGATCTCAACGTCAGGCGCCTCGGCGTATGCTGAATTGCCTGCACGAGGCTATAGGGCACCAAGAACCCGTCGCACGCCCGATAGAAGCGCACACCCACGGCTCGTTCTTCGACCGCGTAGGGTTCCTCGCCGCCCGGCCATGCAAGCTCGAGATCGACAACGCTTCGCTCCCCCGGGGATGAAGAGATCGTGGTTCGCATCATGGAGGCAACGGGGTCAGGTATCGAGGGCGTGTTGCCCAAATGAATGAACGTGGGGTGAGTTCGGGACGTCTATGAGACGTTGCCATGATGGGGATCCACCAATCTCAGAAGGACCTTTTCACATACGGGATCGATCTGGATCTGCGGGTCAGGGCCGATCACCCGTTGCGTCGTCTTCACAGCATCCTCGACCTGTCGTTTGTCCGCGCCGAGGTAGCCCATTGCTACGGGAGCAAAGGCAACGTCTCGGTCGATCCCGTGGTGCTGGTGAAGCTGATGATCCTGTTGTTCATCGAAGACATCGCCAGCGAGCGGGAGCTGATGGCCAGGCTGCCCGAGCGTCTGGACTACCTTTGGTTTCTGGGATTCAACCTCGACACTCCCATTCCCAACCACAGCGTGCTTTCCAAGGCCCGGAAGCGGTGGGGTGCAGAGGTCTTCCAAAAGCTATTCGTGCGTAGCGTGCGTCAGTGTGTGGAAGCTGGGCTGGTCGACGGACGCAAGCTGCACGTGGATTCCAGCCTCGTAGATGCCAACGCGAGCAAGGATTCCATCGTCGAGGGACCGGTGGAACTGATCACCGCGCTTAAGACCGCCTGCGGAGCCGTGGAGGCGAAACTGGAGGAGGGCATCACGACGCCCGGGAGCTATGAAGCAGTGTCGGAGCGGACCTGCTGCACAACCGACCCTGATGCCACGGTGGTGCGCAAGAGCCGAAGCGATGGGGCGCGAGCCCGGTATCATCACCACCGTGCGGTGGACGATCAGTGCGGCGTGGTCACCGCGGTGGAGACGACGACCGGCGCCGTGGCGGAGAACCGGCGGTTGATGGCGCTGGCGGCCCAGGCGGAAGGGAACACCGGAATGAAGGCGGAGACCCTGGTGGCGGATCGCAAGTACGGAACGAGCGAGAACTATGTTGCAGCGCAGCAGGCGGGGTACCGGACCCACATGGGGGATCTGCGACGTAGTCAGGTCAACCCACGGAAGGAGGGGATTTTTGACGAGGTCGAGTTCGTCTACGACGCCACGACGGACACGTTTCGGTGTCCGGCCGGACAAGTGATGAAGCCGCGTCGAGTGCACCCAACGCGGAAGACGAAGGAATACATCACGGCGGCGAAGACCTGCATCGGTTGCGCGCTGCGGGAACGCTGCACCCGATCACGCACAGGACGGACAGTACACCGGCATGAGCATCAGGAGTTGCTCGACCGTGCACGAGAACAGGCGCATGGGGATCGGGCGCGGGCGGATCGGCGACGACGACAATACCTGCTGGAAGGAAGCTTTGCGGACGCGGCGAACAACCACGGCTTCAAGCGCGCACGATGGCGACGGTTGTGGCGGCAACAGATCCAGGACTGCCTGATCGCGGCGGTGCAGAACTGGCGGATCATGCTGCGCGAGCGCGAGCCCGCGACGAAGGTGCCCAGTGG
>JADLFD010000238.1 GCA_020845805.1 Verrucomicrobiales bacterium
ATCGAGGCGACCCCGTCGGCGTCCGTGACTGCGCGGCGTTCGAGTCCGCCCACCTTGAAGAGGAGTGTCTGTCCGGCGATCGGGGATCCAGTGCGGAGGAGACGGGCGCGGAAGGCCACGCGGGAGCCGTAATCGCCTTCGGCGGGCGGGGAGAGGAACTCGACGGAGGTGGGGCTGGGGGGAATGGGGGCCGGCTCGGCGCTGGCCGGGGTGTAGAATTGTCCGAGGTTATTGGCGAGCGTCACGAGGCCCACTCCGTTGACGGCCTGCACTTGGAATCGCACGTCCCCGGGGGGCGTGTCGTGCAAGTCGAGCGTGGCTTCCCAGGTGCGCGAATCGGCGGTGGATTGGTGGAGGTCGAGCGGCTCCCAGCGGTCTCGGAAGGCCCCGGTGAGGCTGGTGAAAAGGATCCAGACTTCCTGCACGCCGGCGGCGGGATTGCCGACGACCTGCACCTTGAAGGTGACCCGGCCCTCGTCGTCGGGCGTTGCTTCAATCTTCGAGATGGTGGGAGGTGCGGAGAGCGCCGGCGTGCTGGAGGCGCCGGTGGCGGGGTCGACGTAGGTGGTAATATTTCCGCTGTAGAACAGGCGGAAGTTGGACTTGTGATGACGACGAAGGGTGGCCAGGTCAGCGCCGGCAACGGAACGAACCTGGACGGGGGTGACGAAGAGTTGGGTTCCCTCCACACCGGATTCGCACAGCGCGCCGAAGTAGTTCGCGCGCCAGAAACGTTGGGGGAAGAACTCATCCGAGACAAAGGCGGGATGGACTCCGCGGATCTCCGTGGTGGCCGCGCCGGTGAGGGGCACGAGATTGGGGAGATCGGAGAACTCGCCGCCGCGGTATCCGATGCCGCGCAGCGAGACTCCGGGCACGGTGACATTGCGGATTTCGAGTGGCAGAACGGGCTCGGCGGGGTGGGTGACGATGCCGTCGGAGCCGGAGTACCAGACCGCGAGCACCTCCTCCGGGGCGCCGGGATCCCCGGCGTCGCGTTCCGCGTTCTTGAGCGTGAGTTCGTGGCGCGAGAACGACGCGTTCACCGTGAGGTCGGCGTAACGCAATCCCAGCACCTGGCCGGCGGAGGGGGGATCCGACACGTACGCTTGGGTGGCGGGGATCACCGACGTTCCGGGCGGAGGAGCGAGGCGTGCGCCGGGGAGGTCATAGGCCAGCATGGGCAGACCGAAGAGGGTCGCCTGCAGGAGGGCCTTTTCGTGGATGCCGCGCAGATCCGAAGTGGAAGCAAGGTATTGGGCTTTGGCGCGGGCCAGGGCGCTGCCCAGGGAGACGGCGCCGCTGCCGGTGCGCAACTGGCGAGTGAACAGGAGGTACAGGCGCTCGCTGTATTCGATGAAGTCGGTATCGCCGTACTGGTAACCGGTGCCGGCGAGCAGAGTCATGCGTTTGCGGGCGCAGACCTGCGCCCAGTCCGGCTGCTGGGTGATGATCGGCAGGGCGTGTTCGTCGATGATGTTATAACCCGAGTGGCAACCGGGGCTGTAGAAGAACGCATTTTCGAAGTCGGTCGCGGAAGCCAGGAGTTCGGAGGCGAGGATGCGCGTGGTGAAGTCCGCGGCCAGGGCACCTCCGGCATTGAAATGGCCGGCGAGGAACAGGATGTCGTGGCGCGCGGGCAGGAGCAGGGCGCGCAGTTGGTCTGCGGTCCAGGACTCGGGATCGGAGGGAGCCAAGTCGCGGGAGGAGATCAGGCGGTCGGGGACCACGCCCGTGCCGGCGTGGAGTTCGGCGGCGACGGCGTTGGCGGCGTCCTCGAGAAAGTCATAGCCAGTGACCAGGAGGGATTGGGGCGCGGGGAGGAGTCCGCCGGGGGTTTTGAGATAGGCGTCGATCATGCCCATGATCTCTGCCGGTGTTTCGACCAGACGGCCGATGGCCAGGTCGGGGAGGGGGAGTTGAGTGCTCTTGCGGTTGACCAGGCAGCGCGCGGCATAGCGATCCTGGGAGAGGAAGAAGTTCTTCCGCAGGCTGGCCTGGGAGGAGCTGAACTCGAAGACCGGGGGCACAAAGTCCTGCTCCGGGCCGAGCATGGCTTCGTCGGGATGCCGGTAGAAAGGGATCACCTGATCGCTACCGATCACGACCAGATACTGGAGTGCGTTGCCAGTGCGGGAGCGCTCGATGATGGCGTGGATGGCATCGGCGACGAGGTTCTTGGCGTACGGACATTCCGCGTTGGCGTCGGCCTGTTGGTTGAAGAACCGGACCCAGGGATCCTGGCCGACATCGAGGACCTGGCCGGCGACCTCGGGACGGCTGGCGAAGGTGCTCAGTTTGTCGGCGAGTTCGCTGCGGGCGGCGCTGGGGCCGGCGCCGACCAAGCGGTCGAAATCCACGAGCACCAGGGTTTTCGATCCGAGCGGTTGGGCCGCAGTGGCGCTGGGGGGCAGCGGGACGCTGGCTCCGTCCACGGGGATGGGCGTCACGTCCTTGCACAGCCCGGGGAACAGGAATACGTCCAGGCGGTAGTCCGAGTTAGGCTGGAAGGCGCCCTGACGTCCATGGACGCGGAGGTAGAATTCCCCGGAGTCATTCCAAGTGTTGGCGACCACTCCTTCGCTGGCGCGGCCCTCGAAGGCGGAGATGGCGATCACGCTCCGCAGTTGCGCGCCGGCATACGCGGCTTCGCTGAACTGCGCGGGGCTGAATTGGGCCGGACTGAACTGGGCGGGGGAGAATTGAGCCGGCGAGAACTGCGCGGGGGAGAATTGGGCTGGACTGAATTGCGCGGGAGCGAAGGCATCGGGGGAGAACTGCGCCGGAGAGAACTGCGCGGGAGAAAACTGCGCCGGGGAGAATTGGGCCGGACTGAACTGCGCCGGACTAAACTGCGCCGGACTGAAGGCTGCGGGGGAGAACTGGGCAGGGCTGAATTGTGCGGGGCTGAATTGCGCGGGACTGAAGGCGTCCTCGGCAAATTCGGCGTCGAGCAGGGGAAGATCGCCGGGGGTCGTGAGCGCCCGGTACGCGGCCGCGATGTCACGGAAGAGGACGAGGTCGTGGTTAGCCGGCAAGGACGTCAGCGTGGCTACCACGCGGCTGCCGGGTTGGACGCGGAACTTGTACCAGCGCGATTCGCCAAACTCGACGAGGGATTGCTCTGCGAACCCGGTGAGGACACCGAGTGAGTCCGTGAGTGGGATGGTCATGGCCCGCGGCCAGACGATGTTTTCAGGGGAGACGACCTCGACCTCGAAGCGGCAGATCTCGCGGTCGCCCTCGGGCAGGCGTACGACGCTGATGACCTGGGTGATGCCGAGGGGAAAAGTGGATCCCGAGGCCGGGGTGGAGATGACTTCGGGCGTCGAGCAGGGGTCGGTGACGGCGGGCGCCGGGAAGGTCACCGCGATCCCGGTGCTGCCGACTGGCGCCTGGACCTTGAGTCTGGGGGGGCAGGCGCCCACGGAAAGGGAGCCGCTGACCACGCGCACGACGAACTCGCAGGTGGCGGTGTTGCCGGCGGAGTCCGAGGCTGTGCTCCGCACGATCGTGGTTCCGACGGGGAACGGGGATCCCGCGGGCGGCACCGAGATGATCTCGGCCACATCGGTGTCGTCGATTGCCGTGACGGAGAATTCGACGGGGACGGTGCACGCCCCGGCGGGGGCGACCACCGTGATATTCTCCGGGCAAAAGACTTCTGGCGGGGTTTCGTCCACCGAGGCGCTGGCCTCAGGGGTGAGGGCGCCAAGCGCCAGACCGAGTAGCGAAATCCTGAGGCAATGGAGGAGGCGTCTCACGGGATAAACAGAAAGAACCCGGTGGGGGAACCGGATTTCGTTGAGGGCTTCGAGTAAGCTTAGGGCCACGAACGTAGGCTTTGGGCAGGCTTACTTATGTCCGAACCGCTAAGATGAACCACTAGGAAGGGCGCAAGGTCAAGGTTTAGCTCAGTAAGGTTTTAAAAATTGGATCGAACGGGGGTGGCGAGAGGAGTTGGCGCCGGGTCGGCGTCCGCAAACGGGCGGGTGGAGGGGTTCCGTGGGGCCGCGGGAGGTGCCCTGAGTTGCCGTTCGCGCGAGCAAGGAGAAGGAATTGACTCGCCGGGGTTTGCAAGGGTTCGGCAGGCTGACGTCGACGGACGTTCACCCTGATGGCCGGCGGCGCGCGCCCGCGTGAGGGCTGCGTTCGATGCAATGGTGGAGGCGCGAACAGCGTACATCGCACGCGATCGACATGAAGCCATGGCTGCCGGGCGCGAGCTCGCGGCTTCGGCGCGGGGGTGTGCTTTGTTCGCTGACATCTCTGGATTCACGCCACTGACGGAGGCGTTAACGCGGGCCTTGGGGGCGCGGCGTGGGGTGGAGGAGCTGACCGGGCATTTGAATCGTGTGTATGACGCCCTGGTGGACGACGTGCACGATTTTGGCGGGAGCATCATCCATTTCGCGGGGGACGCGATCACCTGCTGGTTCGACGACGACGAGGGTGAGCGTGCCGTGGCGAGCGGCTTGGCCATGCAAGCGGCGATGATGGCGCAACCCGTGGTGTCGGTGGGAAGCGGGACCCCGGTGGCATTGTCGCTGAAGGTGGGGATTGCGTCGGGGCGCGTGCGTCGTTTTGCGGTTGGAAATCCCGGCATTCAGCGCATCGACGTGCTGGCGGGGAGCACCCTGGCGGAGATGGCCCTGGCGGCGACGGTGGCGCGTAAGGGGGAGGTGGTCATCACCTCCGAGACGGCCGTTCGGCTCGGGGCCGATCTGAATCTGTCGACCTGGCACACAGGACCGGGTGGCACGGACCGGTATGCGGTGGTGAAGGGGTTGCGATCTGAGGTGGTGGCGGAAGGCTGGCCCGATCCGCCGGTGCTGCCGGACGAGGTGGTTCGTCCGTGGCTGCTCCCGGCGGTGTTCGAGCGGTTGGCCACGGGACAGGGCGAATTTCTCACCGAGCTGCGTCCGGCGGTGGCTCTGTTCCTCAAGTTCACCGGAATCGATTACGATCGCGATCCGGAGGCGGGCGAGAAGTTGGATGGCTTCGTGCGGTGGATCCAGCGGGTGGTGTCGTCCTTCGAAGGTTATCTGCATCACGTGTCGGTGGGCGACAAGGGCAGTTATCTCTACTGCACGTTTGGGGCGCCGATTGCGCACGAGGACGACTCGGAGCGAGCGCTGGCGGCGGCGTTGGAGCTACGCTCGCCGCCGGCCAATCTCGGGTTTGAGCCCATGCCGCAGATTGGGATCAGCCAGGGCACGTTGCGAACGGGGGCGTACGGGGGATCGGCGCGGCGTACGTACGGCGTGTTGGGGGACGAGGTGAACTTGGCGGCGCGCCTCATGGAGCATGCGGTGGCGGGACAAGTGCTGGTGAGCGGGCGCACGCGCGAAGCGGGGGGGGACGGGTTTGTGTGGGAGCCGATGCCGGTGTTGACGTTGAAGGGCAAGACGCAGCCGGTGGCGGTGTTTCGGTTGATGGACCGCAAGGCGGACGAAGGCATGCAGTTGCTGGAACCTGCGCATGCGCTGCCCATGGTGGGGCGCATTCGCGAGCGCGAGGAGCTTTCCGCCCTGGTCGAGGCGGCGCGCTCCGGGCGCGGCCAGGTGGTGGAGATCACGGCTGAGGCGGGGATGGGAAAATCGCGGTTGGTGGAGGACGCGGTCCACGGCGCGCGGCAGCGGGGATTCCAGGCCTACGGGGGCCAGGCGCAGTCCACGGGAACCAACACCTCGTATCTGGCCTGGTGGGGCATCTGGCGCGCATTTTTCTATCTCCCGCGGGAAGCGCGGCCCGAGGCGCAGTTGGCGGTGGTGGCGGCGCAGTTGTTGGAGATGAACGCCTCGCTCCTGCCGCGTTTGCCCCTGCTGGGGGCGGTCCTGAATCTGCCCATCCCGGAGAATGACACCACGCGCTCGCTGGATGCGAAGCTGCGCAAGGCGTCGCTGGAGAGTTTGTTGATGGAGTGCGTGCGCCATCGTGCGGAGCGCACGCCGCTGTTGATTGTGATCGAGGATTCCCACTGGCTGGATCCGTTGTCGCGCGACCTGGTGGATGTGTTGGCGATGGGCGTCCCGTTTCTTCGCGTGGCGATCATGCTGGCTGGACGTCCCTCGGAAGCGGGGCGGGAACCGGACGCGGCGTGGAGGCAGTTGCCGCATGCCACGGTTCTGAGGTTGGGCGAGTTGGGGCCGGACGAGGCGCGCGAGTTGATTCGGTTGAAGCTGGCACAGATGAGCACGCATGCGGGGGAGGAGCCGAACCCCGTGGTGGTCCAGACCATCGCCGAGCGATCGCAGGGGAATCCGTTTTACCTCGAGGAGATCATCAACTACCTGCGTGACCAGGGACTGGATCCGAACGACCCGAAGGCGTGGGAGGGACAGGAGCTGCCCTCGAGTCTGCAGAGTTTGATTCTGGGGCGCATGGATCGCCTGGCGGAGCGGCGCAAGCCGACGATCAAGGTGGCGAGCGTGATTGGACGCGTGTTCGAGCCGGGGACCATTTCTGCGATCTACCCCTCGCTCAACGAGCCGGATGTGCGTGCCGATCTGGTCGAGTTCGAACGCCTGGAACTCACCGCGATGGAACGTCCGGAGCCGCAGTTGGCGTTCATTTTCAAGCATGTCGTGACCCAGGAGGTGGCCTACGAAACGCTCTCCTTCTCCACTCGTGCCCGGCTGCATGGGGAACTGGGAACCTTCCTGGAGCGGCGCCACGCGGACGCGATCGGGCAGCATCTCGATTTGCTGGCGTTCCACTACGACCGCAGTGACCTCGAAGCCAAGCGGCGCGAGTATTTGGTGAAGGCGGCCTACGCCGCGCAGGCGCGTTATGCGAACGCCGCGGCCATCAGTTATTTCCGGCGTGCGCTGCCGTTGGTGAGCGGGACCGAACGATTCGACGCGCAGCTCAGTCTTGGCCGCGTGCTGGAGACGGTGGGGGACTGGCCCGGCGCGGCGGACACGTATCGTGCGGCGCTGCATTGGGCCACCGAGGCGGGGGAGCGACTCTTGGAGGCCAAAGCGCGCACTGCGCTGGGGGAACTCTTTCGCAAGCAGGGTGCGTATTCCGAGGCGGCGCAGGAGAACGGGCGTGCGCGCGAGTTGTTTGCCGAGATGGGGGATCGCGCCGGGGTGGCGCAGACGCTGCACTATGCCGGTTCGATTGCGGCACAGCAGGGTGCGTACGATCGGGCTCGGGCGTTGTACTTGGAAAGCCTCGAAGCGCGGCGGGGAACCGACCCCGCGGGGGTCGCGAGCCTGCTCAGCAATCTGGGGATCATCGCCTGGTTCCAGGGGCAGTTCGCCGAGGCGCGCCGACTGTATGAGGAAAGCCTCGCACTGCGTCGACAGCTGGGGAACCGGTGGGCGATTGGGAACTCCCTGAACAATCTGGGGCTGGTGGTCCGCGACCTGGGGGACGCGGTGGAAGCGCGCCGGCTGCTGGAGGAATGCCTCGCCATCAACCGGGAGTTGGGAGATCGCTGGTCGATTGCCAACGCCCTGGGCAGCCTGGCGGATGTGACCATCAGCCAGGGGGCGCATCGGGCGGCGCGCGAGTACCTGGTGGAGAACGTGCACATCAACCGTGAGCTGGGAGATCGGACGGGGCTGGCGTTTTCCCTGGAGCTCTTCGCGCAGCTGGCGGCGGTGCAGGGGCAGGCTCGGCGCGCGTTCCGCCTCGCCGGCGCGGCCTCCGCGTTGCGGGACGTGATCGGCGCGCCGCTTTCGCCCTCGGAAAAGGAGCGACTCGATTCAGCCTTGGAACCCGTGGGGACCGGGTTGGTGCCGGGGCTGAGAAATGCCTTTGAGACGGAAGGCAAGCGGTTGAGTCCGGAGGACGCCATCGCGTTGGCCTTGGCCGAGGACGGGATGCGCGTCTGAGGGCCTGCGGGTGCAGCGCTTAGGCCTGCCCTGTCAGGCGGAGGAGCAGCCGACTATGTTTCCAGCGTTTCTCACCACGATTCTGTTCTCCATCTCGGGCGTGACCGCGATGCGCTCGACGCGGTACCTGCCGAGCATGGAGGCGAATTTCTGGCGACTCGTGCTGGCCACGATCTTCCTGGGGCTCTACGCGCACACCCTGGGGGCGGGCCTGGGTGGGGCGGCGATGGGATGGTTTGTGATCAGCGGCTTCATCGGGTTCGGCATCGGCGACATTGCGCTCTACCTGGCTTATCCGCGGCTGGGTTCACGCCTCGCGGTTCTGGTGGTGCATTGTGTCGCCGCCCCGCTGGCCGCGCTGGTCGAGTGGGGATGGCTGCGGCAGGCGATGACCGGATCAGAGATGGTGGCCAGCGTGCTGATCCTGTCGGGAGTGGCAATTGCCCTGATGCCGGGAAATAGCCAGGGGCGGTCCGAGGCCATGCTGAAACGGGGGAGCGCGGCGGCGGGCGTGGGATTTGCGCTGGTGGCCGCGGCCGGGCAGGGCTTGGGAGCGGTGCTTAGCCGGCGCGCGTTCGAGACCGCACGCGCGGCCGGGGAATCGATCGACGGGGTCAGCGCGGCCTACCAACGCATCCTGGCGGGCGTCGCTCTGAGTGCGCTGAGTTACTGGGTGTGGAATCGGCGGACAGCACGCGACGCGGGTGCGAGTCTGGCGGCGGCGGGGTTTGCGCGCACGCTACGCGAGCGTGCTCGCCAAGCGGGTCCGTGGGTGGTGGCGAACGCACTCGCCGGCCCGGCGCTGGGCGTCAGCTGTTTTCAGTGGGCACTGGCGGAGCGCGGGACAGGAGTCGTGCTGCCCATCGTGGCGCTGACTCCGCTCATCATCATTCCCTTCTCCATGAAGATGGAAGGGGAGCGCCCCTCGGTGCGCTCTCTGATCGGCGGACTGGTGGCGGTGGTCGGGGCCGTGATCCACAAGTTGGGTCACTAACGGCGAAGCCGGCGGGCCGGGGCAAGGTTGGAGACCGTCACACCACCCGCGACTGCCCGGAGCCCTTGGTCACTTC
>JADLFD010000239.1 GCA_020845805.1 Verrucomicrobiales bacterium
GGTGTTCAAGCTTTTCGATGCGGACCAGAATGTGGTCTTCGATCGCCTTAGTGAGCGTAACGTTATGCGTGGAAAGAATGAACTTCATCCCGGCCCTGATGGTGTCCGGATATTGCCGGATTGCCAGCCGGAATCCCGTGTTCCGACGCCGGCCATCCCGGTCCCGCCCAAAACCCATCGCCCCCCTCCACCCTGCCGACGCGTCCGACGTTCAGGGGAGTTCGATGCGCAACCGGTACATCGCACCCTCCGGCGGTGCGGCGGAGTCGTCACGCCAAGTCATCCGTCCAGAGGTGCCCGCCAGCGGCGCGCCGCTCACCGGCACGAACCCAATGCCGGGAGGAGCGCTTCGCTCCACCCAGTAGTAGCGATACGCCGCCCCGGTCCAACCGATCTCCACCCCGCCCGTCGGGCTGCCCATGACCGTCAAACGCTGCGAGACCGAGTCCGGATCCGTCGGATCACTGCCCGTGAGCCACTCGTCGTACACCGAAAGTCCGTCGTCATCCGACGTGGTGCTCGGGCCCAGATGGGTCTCGAACCAGGAATCCGGAATGCGATCCCCGTTGAGATCCAGCACCGACACCACGCGCAGGGCATCCACACGCTGGGGGTTGGTGAGGGAAACGACGCGCAACGAGAGCCCGGCTTCGCCAGCGTCCGACGCCTCCCGCCGGAGCGTCAGTCCCAGGCTCAATTCAGCGCCAGGCTCGAGAACCGGGGTTTCCCATCCCGCCAGCACCAGGGACGGCAGGGGATCGGTTCCGCCGGGGGAGGACGCGCCCGCCACAACCAGCAGTCGCGCCGGATCGTCCGACCGCCCCTGCACCCGGAATCGATCCGGGGCCGTGCCCAGGTTCTTGAGAATCACGCCAACCACCCGATCCCCTGTGGGACCAAGCCCCATGGGGACCAGAATCGTCTGCGCGCCCTCCCCCAGGATGCTCGCCCCACGCCAAGGCGACCCGGGCTCGCGCTGGACCAAGGCATCCACGGCCGGGCGCGCCAGATCCGCGACCATCACCTGGCTCGCCGGGCGCGCCCATTCCCCGATGAGATTGGCGGCATGGGTCTCGATCGAAAGAAACCGGCCCTCGGCACTCCAACGGCCGGCGAACGAATGGTCCACTCCCCACCCGCCCGCCACGGTCACCGAGACGGGATCCAACCGCTGACGAAGGCGGTCGAAGACGTACACCTGCGACGGCCCCGAGCCCGAGCCGCAGCGCGGCGACACGGCCAGGGACAGCCTCGAGCCATCCCGGCTGACCCCGGCTCGCCGCGCCTCCAGGCCGGCGGGCAGCCCCGGGACCAGGGAATCGACGCGTTGCAGAGAGCGCGACTGGCGATCGTAGAGATAGGCCGCGCTCTCGGTGAACGAAGCTCCCGCCGCCAGGTCGCTGGCATAGGAATAGAACGTGATCCAACGGCCGTCGTCGCTCAGCGACGCCCCACCACTCGGCCCGTTCCCCGCCACCCCGTTCGTGCCTACGCTGATCAACTCCATCGTCCGCGCCGTGCGGTCCCACAAGTAAACGTCCAGCATCCGGTTGGCATCCGCCGGACCCAGGTTACCCGCCATGGACTGGAACACCACAAAGCGGCCATCCCCAGAGATCGCCGGAACGTCGCTGTCCGCATCACCAAACACGCCGGCCAGTGATCGACTGACGCACTCCGTGGTCCCCGACTCCAGGTCGCGCACAAAAATGTCCTGGGATCCGTTCGCGTCGCCAGCGACCAGGTTGGTGGCAAAGCTGGTGAACGCGGCGAATCGTCCGCCGCCCGCCAGGGTGACGGAATCGCTCCCGCGATTCGCCTGGGCTCCCGCACTGGAAACGCTGATCCGGGCGATGACTCCGGAGGCCAGGTCGCGCACAAAGACATCTTCGACGTCATTCGAATCGAACGGCACCAGGTTCGACGCCCGCGCCTGGAAGGCGATGCGGGTGCCGTCGTCGCTGATCGACGGATAGCGGCAATCGGCGTTGGCCTGTTGCGTGGGCGAGGCATCGCTCACACGCCGCACGCGGTCCTCGCGCCGGTCCCAGAGGAACACGTCGGCCATGAAGTTCGTGTCGGGTCGCGTTTCCATCGCCTCCGAATCGGAGGAAAACACCACGAACCGCCCATCGCGGGAAAGACCAGCGACCTCGGCGTTGCGCGAGGCGGGGGATCCATTGCCCGCCCGGCTCGCCAGCGCCAGCGCCGGCGCGGTTTCCGGCGCCGCCACGACCCACTCCACCGCGTCCGAAGCCGCACCCCCAGAGATCGGGCTCGCTCCCAGCCGAAAATCGCGTCGCGGCTCCAGCGAGGTCGCCGTGGGTTGAATCATTTCCACCCGCAGCACCTCGTAGGCCCCCGCCGGCATCACCCCCGTTTGCCACCCCGCGCCCAGGACGGCGTCGGTGAGGTCCGCGCCCGTCCGCCCCCAGACCACCTTCACCCCCGCGCCAGCTCCCGTCACCGGTCCCTCCCCTCGCAGAAGGAAGGCCGCTTCCGGTCCGGCATTGGAAACTTTCACTTCGAAAGCCGCCACGCCTCCCGCGTCCACCAAGGTGGAAGCGCGTTGCGGGACCATGGTATGCACGAACCCTTCCCCCACCCACGGCTCGGCCTCGCCTCCCGACCGGCGCACCGACAAATCCGCCCGGGTCTCCCCGCGATCGAGCAGGAAGACATCGGCCGTGCTGTTCCCATCCCCTGGGACCAGGTTGTACGCAAAGGATGTAAAAGCCACATAGCGCCCGTCGGGACTGCACCGCGCCTGGAAGGAATTGTCCTCCGGACCATACCCGCCTTCGCTGACATCGAGGGGACCCGTGGCGCCGGTCGATTGATCGTGGACGAAAACGCGGAAGAGACCGGGCGCTCCGCCGGGCGCCAGTTGCACGTCATCGCTGCTGAAGAAAACCAACCGCCCATCGGCGCTGATCGATTCGGGATAGCCATCCCCAGCGCTGGTGGTCACCCCGGGACGTCGATCCACCCGACGCACGCTCCGGGTCTGCCGGTCCACCACCATGACCGCGAGGAATTCGTCCGGCTCCCCGCCATCCAGGAGATCGGCATATGACATGAACACCACGTAGCGACCATCGGCGCTGAGGATCGGGTACTCGCTGCGATCGTCGGACTCCAGGATCCCCCCCTCGGGCGCGCTCACCCGCTCGGTGGTGCCCAACCGCCGATCGCGCACGAACACGTCCCAGGTGGCGTTCCGATCACGCGTGACCAGATTGGACGCGTACGAATGGAACGCGACCACCGAACCGTCCGCACTCATCGAGGGCGCATCGCTGTAGGCGTTCGCCTGGACACCCCCACTCGAAACGCTGACGCGCTCCGTCAGGCGCATGGTTCGATTGCGTACGAAGACATCCCGGGTCTTGTTGGAATCGGAGGCCACCAGGTCCGACGCTGCCGAGGCGAAGGCCACCTGGGTGCCATCGGCGCTGAGCGCGGGAGAATCGCTCTCGGCGTTGCCCGCGCCGCGCCCGTCCTGACGCAGGCTCACCAGCTCGAGACGCCGTGTTTCCCGATCCCAGACGTAGATGTCGGGCGCGCCGTTGGCATCTCCCACCGTCAGGTCCTGGGCCTCGGACACAAACACCACCACCCGGCCGTCCGCACTGATCGCCGGATTGTAACTGTCACCCCGCCCGCCGACCCCCGCCGTGGTCTGGCTGATGCGCACGAGGGTGTGTTCCAGGCGGTCCACGAGGAACACATCGCGATAGCCCTCCCGATCCCCGGTTACCAGGTTGGTGGCGAAGGAGTCGAAGGCCACCCAGCGGCCGTCCGCGCTCACCACGCCCCCGCTGCTGGTGTCATTGCCCCAGGAACGCGTGGGATGCCGCGAGATGGACTCCAACCGTGCGGCCGGCGCGGCCGGCGTCGCCGGCGCGGGCACGGTGTCCGCGGCGGCCAACGCTCGCGCCAGGTTGAGGCGCCCCCCCGACACCACCCGCCCGGTCCAGGCGGGCCGGACGTCCACCGTGGAGAGGATCAGCGTCCGCAACGCGTCCACGGTCAGGTTCGGCCGATGCGCGAGCAGCAGCGCCGCCGCGCCGGCCACATGGGGTGAGGCCATGGAAGTGCCGGAAAGAACGGCGTAACGCGCCCCGCCCCGAAAGGTGCTCAGGATGCCCGAACCGGGAGCGGCGAGGTCGACGGTCGTACGTCCGAAATTGCTGAAGGAGGAGGCCTCATCGCACGACGTCGAGGACGCCACGGAGAGGATCTGCGGCACATCGAAGCCAGCCGGATACACCGGCAGCAGGTCGTTGTCCTGACGGTCATTCCCGGCGGAACACACCACCAGCACCCCCGCCGCGCCCGCCGCCGCCACCGCCTCGTTGAGGGCGAAGCTCGGGAATCCTCCCCCCCAGCTGCAGTTGATGACGCGCACGTTCTCCCCGCGTTCGCGCAGCGCCACCACGTAGTCGAAGGCCGCCACCAACTGGTCGGTGGTCCCAAAGCCATCGGCCTTGCCCACGCGCACTGGGAGCAGGGAGACATTCCAGCAGACACCGCTCACGCCCAGCGCGTTGTTGCCCACGGCCCCGATGGTCCCCGCGACATGGGTTCCGTGCCCGGCCTCATCGTTGGGATCGCCGTCGCCCTCCACCACATCGACCCCCCGGTGGTCGTCGATCCAGCCGTTCGAATCGTCGTCACGGCCGTTCCCGGGGATCTCTCGACGGTTGCGCCAGATATTGGCGGCCAGATCCGGATGCAGGATATCCACTCCGGTATCGAGGATGGCCACCACGACATTGGTGGATCCCACCGTGCGCCCCCAGACCTCGGGCGCGCCGATGTTGGCCAGACCAAAAAGTCGAGTGAGCTGGGGGTCGTCCGGAAGCCGCGCGGCGGTGTGAAGCTGGTAACGATGATTGGGTTCGACGGCCAGGACGCCCTCCTGCCCGCGGAACCAACGCAAGGCTTCCTCCAGGGGCTGATCGGCGGCCAGGCGCACGAGCCGCCAACCGCGTGTGCCCACCACCCGTTCCACCCGGGCTCCGGCGGGCAGCCGCAGCCCGCCCATCAGCTGGGGCCCGGCGCCGGGAACCCCTCGCGTCTTCACCAGCAGTTCCCCGCGGATGGGTTCCGCGCCGTCGGTGCTCGCAGCAAGGCTCAACCCAAACCAGGCTGCCAACAGCACCGCGGTCCTGGCGCGGCATCCCCGGAGACTCAGCATGCCGGCAGGGTAACAGCCGTTCGGAAAACTGGAAGGGTACGGCTACATCGCCACGTAGACGCGGTGCACGTCGTCGTGGTCGTCGATCGCGGTCAGGAAATCCGAGACTTCCTTGCGTTGAGCTTCGGTGAGCTGCGGGCCGTTCTTCCCGATGTACCGCATCTCGCTGGCGGTCACTTTCCAGCCCGCCTTGGCCAGCCATTTGGTCACCACCGCCAGGTCCTTGGGTTCGGTGAAGAATCGCGCGCCCTTCTCGCCTTCCGGCACTTCCTCGGCCTCCAGCGCCTCGAAGTTCTGGGCACCGGCCTCGATGGCGTCGCCCTCGGCGTCCTTTGACTTGTCGGTGTGCGTGGCTTCGACAACCCCGAGATGGTCGAAGAAGAACGCGACGCTGCCGGGAGTCCCCAGCGTGCCGGTCTTGAACAGATTGCGGATGTCCGGGGCGGTGCGGTTCCGGTTGTCCGTGAGGCACTCGACGATCACCGGCACGCGATGCGGTGCGAATCCTTCGTACGCGACCGTCTCGTACTCGACCTTCTCGTCGGTCAGGCCGGCCCCCTTCTTGATCGCGCGCTCAATGGTGTCCTTGTAGACACTGGCCTTTCGGGCCTTCTCCATCGCCACCGCCAGCCGCGCGTTGAGATCCGGATCCGGCCCGCCGAGCTTGGCCGCCACCATGATCTCGCGCGTCAGCTTGGCCACCATCTGGCCCTTCTTCTGCGCGTTCGCTTCGCGACCCGCCTGCTTCCATTGTGCACCCATGACCCGGAAACCTTAAACCGCGGAA
>JADLFD010000240.1 GCA_020845805.1 Verrucomicrobiales bacterium
ATGGGGATCCCAACGGCCTCTGGACCTTCCGCTTCGATCCCGACGAGCACGACACCTCGGAGAAGGTCCTGTTCCGCGACACTCCCTACCAGTTCACCGTGCCCGCCGGCCGCACCGGCACCAACGGGCTTCGCGATGCCCTCGACGTGATCGACTTCATGGTCGGCCACCCGTCCACCGCCGAGTTCATCTGCCTCAAGCTCATCAATCGCTTCGTCTCCGACGAGATCACGCTGCGCTCCTACCACGACGGCTCCGCGCCCGCTGACCTCATGGCGCTCATGGACGACGCCGTCCGCGCCTGGAAATCCACCACGCCCGCCGGAAACATCGCCCAGGTGCTGCGCACCATCCTGAAGCCCGCCACGCTCGACGGGCCGTTCTGGGCGCGCGCCAACCATCGCGCCAAGGTCAAGACCCCCATCGAGTTCATCAACAGCACCGCGCGCGCGCTCGGCGCCAACATCGGCGGCACCAGTCTCCCCGTTTCCAACGAGGAACTCGGCATGCATCTCTTCACCCGCGACGACCCCGACGGCTGGTCGGAGTCCGGCCTCGACTGGATCGACACCGGCACCCTCCTCGCCCGCATGGATTTCGCCCAGACGCTCAGCGCCGACCGCGTGAACGACGTGCGCTGGGATCTCACCGCCTGGTTGGCTGCGAACCAGCTCTCTTCCGCGGCTTCCATCGTCGACTACTTCAACCAGCTCCTCTTCCAGGGCGCGATGCCCGCCTCCAATCGCGAGCTGCTGATCCGCTTCGGCACCACCGACGACGCCGGCAATCCTCTGCCGCTCGAGCCCAACCGATCCGACTACGCCGCGCGCGTGCGCGAACTCGTCGGGTTCATTCTCTCGGTCCCGCAATGGCACTTCCAATGAAGCCCTGACCCGAAGCCATCCACGAACCGAACCGACCACGAAGTCCTCTCAACCTTTTTCCCGATCCAATCACCATGCACTTCTCTCGCCGACACTTCCTCAAAATGAGCTCCCTTGCCTGGGGAGCCCTCGGCATCAACCTGTGTGCGCCCAGCCTGTTCCAACGCCGTCTCCTGGCCGCGGACCTGCCCTCCGATAAGAAGCTGATCTTCATCTTCCAGAACGGCGGCAACGACGGCATCAACACGCTCATCCCGTCCGGGGATCCTTCCTACAACACCGACACCCGACCCTCGCTCTACATCCCGCCCGCGCAGGCGCTCGACCTGGGCAACGGCTTCGCGCACCTCCACCCGGCGCTCCAGCCGATGATGGAGATCTACAATCAAACCGCCCTCAACGGTCAGGCCGGCCCCGGCAATCTCGCCGTCCTCCACCGCATCGGATACTCCGGCCAGTCGCAGTCGCACTTCGACTCCCAGCAGTACTGGCAGAACGGGGTCCCCGGCAAAGCCACCCTCGAGGAGGGGATGTTCTACCGCCACCTCAACGCCACCCGCGACCTCGCCGACCCGGACAACGCATTCATCGCCGCCGCCATCTCCAACTCACAGATGGTCGCCCTCAAAGGAGACAAGCCCTTCCCGAATTTTAATCGCGCCTCGGAGTTCTCCTTCGGCGGCACGGCCGCCAAGTCGCGCAAGATGCTCGGGTCCAAACCGTCCACACCCAACGGCGGCGATGGCGCCGGCATGCTCGGGCTCTACGGCGGGCCCCAGGACGATGCCTCCAAGATCTATCGCCCCCTGGTCCACCAGACCGGCCAGCTCCTCGGCTCCACCATGGGCATCCTCCAGGAGGCGGTCGGGCTCGGCGCCTACACCCCGGAAAACGGCGCGGTGTACGACAACGACGGCCTCGGCCGGAAGCTCATGGAAGCCGCCATGCTCTTCAAACGCACCCCGGTGAAGATCGTGGGCATGACCATCGGTGGCTGGGATACGCACACCGCCCAAGGCCAGCTCACCGGCGGTCAACCCAACCTCTTCGGCCAGCTCGCCCGCGGCTTCCGTGCCCTGCACCGCGACCTCCAGGCCCAGTGGGACAACGTCCTCATCGTCACCATGACCGAGTTCGGTCGGACCTCGGAGGAGAACGGCAGCCAGGGCACCGACCACGCCGAATCGAGCGTGGTGTTCGTGGCGGGCGGCGGCGTGAAAGGCGGGGTCTACAACTGCGACTCCACCACTTGGAAGAGCGGCGACAGGTTCAGCAGTCGCAGCGGCCGTTACCTCGCCAAGCGCACCGATTTCCGTTCGGTCTTCGGCGAGGTGTTCACCAAGCACTTCGGCGATTCCCCGGCCCTGCTCGAGCAAATCATCCCGGGCTACACCGCCGCCGCGGCCAAGGATGCCGCCGGCTTCCAGCCGCTCGGCTTCATGCGCTCCTGATCCTCTGTTCAGGCGATGATCCGGAACCGGCTCGCGGCCGGTTCCGGTCCGATCCATCCCCGTCACCCTTCATTCTCGAACGAACTCGCGGTACAAGGCGGCGTAACGCCCGCCTTGCGCCACGAGTTCGTCGTGCGTCCCTTGCTCGACCACGCGCCCATGGTCGAGCACCAGGATCCGCGTGGCATGGCGCACGGTGGACAGCCGGTGCGCAATCACCAGGCTCGTCCGTTTCTCGAACAGCCGCTCCAACGCATGCTGGATCCGCGCTTCGGTCGCCGGATCCACCGCGCTCGTGGCCTCGTCCAGCACGAGGATCCGCGGACGCGCCACCAACGCGCGCGTGAAGCAAATCAACTGACGCTCCCCTGCGCTCAAACTGCTCCCGCGCTCGCCCACCCGGGTCTCATACCCGTCCTTCAACTTCCGGATCACGTCGTCCGTGCCCAACGTTTCCGCCGCTTGCCGGATTTCAGCTTCCGTCGCCTCCGGCCGCGCAAATCGCAGATTCTCCATCACCGTTCCGGTGAAGAGGAAATTGTCCTGGGTCACGATGGCGATCTGGCGATGCAACGATTCCAGGGTCACGCTGGCCACGTCACATCCGTCGAGCATCACTCTCCCGCGCTGCGGTTCGTAGAAACGCATCAACAGACTCACGATGCTGCTCTTCCCCGAGCCCGTCGCCCCCACCAGCGCCAGGGTCTCTCCCGGACGCACCTCGAAATCGATGTCGTCCAGAATCCAACGGTCCGCCGAGGTGCTGTCGTAGCGAAAACACACGCCCTCGAATCGAATGCGTCCCTCCGCAGTCCCCAGCACAGTGGCGTCC
This sequence comes from Verrucomicrobiales bacterium, assembly GCA_020845805.1. Classification (GTDB taxonomy): domain Bacteria; phylum Verrucomicrobiota; class Verrucomicrobiia; order Limisphaerales; family CAIMTB01; genus CAIMTB01. The sequence continues at coordinate 3,168 of JADLFD010000240.1, forward strand.
GGGCGATCGCGTATCTGTGGTTCGGTGTCCAACAACCCGAACACCCGCTCGGCACTCGCGGCCGTGGACAACAGGGCGTTGTACAAGTCGCCCATGGTCTGGATCGGACCAAAGAACATGCCGAGGTACAGGATGAAGGCCGCCAATTCCCCCACCGACAACTCGCCACGCAGCGCCAGGGTCCCGCCGTATCCCAGGATGATCGCGGTGCCCAGTCCGGACAGCACCCCCACGAACGGGAGATAGGTGTGAAACAACCGCGCCGCCGACAGCACGCGGCGGCCGTACTCCTCTCCCAGCTCCTGGTATTGCCCGAGATTCACGTCCTCCCGCGCAAATGCCTGCACGACGCGAACGCCCGCGATCCCCTCCGCCGCCGCCGCGGTGAGTCGTGAGCCCTGCTCGCGCATGTGACGGTAGGCCAGCATGGCGCGGCGCTGAAAGACCCGCGTGGACCAAGCCAGCGGCGGAATGACCACGCTGACGGCCAGGCAAAGCCGCCAGTCGTAGCGCAACATCAACGCCAGGGCCCCCAGCAGGGTCAGCGCACTCGATAACATCTGGTTCGCACCCCACGTCAGCACCCGATCCAGCGACTCGATGTCACTGTCCGCACGCGCGATGATGCGGCCCTGCTGCGTGCGATCGAAGAAGCTCAGCGAGAGCCGCTGGATGTGTTCGAACACCGCCACACGCAAATCGTTCATGGCTCCCTGGCCCACGGTGATGGCACTGCGTACCTGGACCACGGAAAGTCCCCAACCCACCAGCAGGTTCGCCAGGTAGATCGCGCTCACCCAGAGCACACCGGTCCGCGCCGTGGCGGCGTCCACGAGGCGCGTTAGATGGTGGTCGATGCCCCACTGCAGCAGTTGCGGACCCAGTAGGGCGGAGGCCGTGGCCAACACGGTGAACACCAGGTTCACCACGAACGTCCGGCGGTACGGCGCCACGCAGCGCATCAACCGCACGAACGTCCCGGAGGACATCCGCTTCTGCGCGAATTGCTCCTCGAGCTCGTTGTCCTCCGCGGCACTCACGAACGGAACGACCGTCGCACCCGCCGACGCCTACGGCTTGAAGGGTTCCTTGTCCAATTGCACCTCGCGCCCGCCCTGCACGCGCTTGATCTCGGACGAAACCCGAAGCACGTCCTCTCGCGACAACAACACGCCGACTTCCAGTCCCAGCGTCTTGCTTGCCCCCGCCGCGAGACGCGGCACCCGTCCCGCCGCGCGTTCCACCCGGCGGTTGAAGGGGAAACTGGTCCCGGGTTCGAGTCCGGTGACGTACCCCTCCTCCGTCGCCGCCAGGTTCTTCCACAGTGTAAACGAGGGTAGCGCCTCCACGGAGAAGGCCATCGCCACCCCGCGATCCCCGCGCGCGTTGTGCAGCATCATCACAGAGCGCCCGGTCGAGTCCGCCGCCGGCTCGAGACAATAGACCTGCTCCACGAACCCCGGGGTGGGCCCGGCGTACTCCGCGAAACGTTCCGCATCACCAGCCGCATGCGCGTTGAAGGGCGTCACGCGCCGCACCGCCCCCGCAAAGCGCGCGCCTTTCTCCAGCAGGGGCGCCCCGAAATTGCAGTGATAGATCATCTGGTATTCCTGCTCATGCGCACCCCGGTTCGTCAGGGTGTCCTCGATCCGCAATGAGGTGGTGCCTGGATCCGTCGAGACCTCGGTCCACAGCTCCAGCTTGGGACCGTAAAACATGCGCTCGTCCACCCGCCCGCGAATCCGCAGACGATGGGGCGGCGCCGCATCCACCACGACTTCCACTTCACTGGCCGGAATATTCGCGATGCGACCATGCAGGGTGAGCTGCATTTCCGACTTGGCGCCCACGTTGTTCACGAACTCGTCCTTGCCTGGATGCCCCGCCCATTCCACCCCGCAACGCACCATCCACTCGTTGAAACCCTCCAACCACCCCAGCCCGCCGCGTTGTTCCAGATTGATATGCTGCGGATGAATCACCTCGCGCACCGGCGATTCCCAGCCCAAACGCACGTTCCCCGCGGTGGCCTCCAGAATCCCCATGCCGCGCGTCGGCACCACCGTGAAGGTCATCACCCCGTTGTCCACCACCACCACGTCCACCCCCTCCTGCCGGCCGCCGTGCAAGGTGAGTTTGCGGATGCTCCACGGCGACGGGGCCCCCAGATCGCGATGCGTCAGGGTCCATTGCTCCGTCCGAATACCTCGGGAGGAACTGGTGATGACCTGCCGGAAGGGTTCCGCCGCCGCGGCCGTGAACACTGGAATCGCCATGAGAAGACCAAGCCGAAGAGGTAGTTGAACCAAGGGGTTGCGCATGACACACCCGCGGCGGAGTGAACCACGCCAGCCGTCGGGAAGCCGAAGGGTGCCCCTCCCCTCTCGAATCTCAATTCCCAATCTCAACTCAGACGGCGCCCCGCCCTTCGACCATTCCTTCCTGTTGCTGCCTCCCCCTGACCGGGCCAAGACTTCCGCCATGGCCCAGGCCTGCCTCCCCCACCGCGCCACGCCTCTCCCCTCGGCCGCCCTCGCCGCGACCCTCCTCCTCTTTCTCAGCCTCGCCAGCGCCCGCTCCCAGCCCGTCTCCACAGCGGAGCCCGCCACCCTCTCCGATGGACGCGACGCCATCCGGCGCGCCATGGAGAGCGTCAGCAACGCGGTCGCCCGCGCCGCCTCCGATCCAGCCCGCCCCGTCCTCCACTTCCGCCCCCCGGCCCAGTGGATGAACGATCCGAACGGACTCCTCCAGCACCGCGGCTGGTTCCACCTCTTCTATCAGCACAATCCCTACGGTGACACGTGGGGCCACATGCATTGGGGCCACGCCCGCACGCGCGACCTGCTCCACTGGGAACACCTGCCCATCGCCCTCTGGCCGTCCACCGAACGCGGCGAGGAACACGTCTTCTCAGGATCCGCCGCGCTCAACGGCAACGGCGACCCCACGCTCCTCTACACCAGCATCGCCCGCGACCGTGACGCCGCGTCCCATGCCGAGCAATGGGCCGCTTTCGGTTCCGACGACCTCCTCACCTGGCGCAAGCATCCCGGCAATCCTGCACTCGCCGAGTCGCTGCATGGCGAACGCAAGGTCTACGACTGGCGCGATCCGTACGTGGTCCACGCCGACGGTCGCACCTTCCTGGTCTGCGGCGGCAACCTGAACCAGGCCAAGGGCGGCGAAGCCGTGGTCAACCTCTACGAATCCGTGAGCGCCGATTTCACCCGCTGGAAATACCGCGGCATCCTCTTCACGCATCCCGATCCCTCCGTCCGCAATCTCGAGTGCCCGCTGCTTTTTCCTCTCGGCGGCACGTGGATCCTCATCGTCTCCCCCCACCGGCGGGTCGAGTGGTTCTCCGGGGTCTTCGACGTCGGCGCCGGCCGTTTCCTTCCGCGGCGCCACGGGCTCCTCGATTACAGCGACCAGTTCTACGCGCCGAACGCCGCCCCCGACGCCACCGATCGCCAGATCCTGTTCGGCTGGGTGCGCGGCTTCCCCGAAGGACGAGGCTGGAACGGCTGCCTCAGCCTGCCCCGTGTGCTGTCGGTCGCCGGAGGCGTGCTGCAACAGCGCGCCCTGCCCGAACTGGAACAGCTTCGCACTGATCGCAAACGCCTGCGCAATCAGGAGTTCGACCGCGAATTCGTAGTCCCTGATCTCCGCGGCGAAACGCTTGATATCGAGGCCACCTTCGAGCGCGGCGAGGCCGCCAGCGTCGGACTGCGCGTGCTCCGCGCCCCGGACGGTTCGCGCGGCGTCGACCTCCGCTGGGACGGACGCGCCCTCGAGGTCGCCGGCGCGTCGATGTCGCTCTTCGGTGATCTCACCGGGGGACGCGTCGAGTTCCGCGTGATCGTGGACCGTTCCTGCCTCGAGGTGCACGCCGCAGGCCAAGTGCTCACCCGCGTGGTGCCCTTTCACGCAGGTGAAACCGGGGTTTCCGCCATCGCTGACGGACGCGGCGCACGCATCACCGCATTCACCGCCTGGAAACTGAAGCCGGTTTGGTGACGCCCCCACGACGGCTGATTCCACTCCGCGATCCCGCCATCACGCCGGGGCAAACGCGCCATTCCGCTCATGCCACGGGGTTTCAAACCGCCGCCCTTCCGCCGTCACGAAGATTTTTTTTCTCTCTGTTTGTGTCTGAGCGCCAGCTCACCTACTTTCCGCCGCGCTCTAGGATGCAGGAAGTACCATGTTTCGAAGCTTTGGAAACCTACTGGGCCGTAAGGCACCGCCCGCAAAAGGCGGCCAACTGAAGCGTGAGACGCCGTCGCGTCCCTCGGGTTCGGGCGGCCCACAAAACAACAAACAGGTTTTCAGTAAAGTGTTCCGCTGGCGCATGCCCGACGGACACGTGGGCGAACCGCAGTCGGTGGAAATCGTGGGCTCGTTCACGCACTGGCAGCCCACGGCCCTCCAGCGTGACGGCCGGCAGGATTCGTGGCACGTGACGCTGCACGACATCCCCGGCGGCCGCACGCATCACTACATGCTGCTCGTCGATGGGAAGCCCACCTACGACAAGACCTGCGACGGGTTGGCCGTGCCGCACGGCATGAACGAGGAGAACTTTCAGCTCCAGACCGATCGCGGTCCGCGCGTGCTGATGCTCTTCGCGCAGACAAAGTAGGGCGAGCCCCGGGGTAGTTCCCACGACGCTTCCCCAAAGGCGCTCCCCCACTCCGCTCGTGTTGAAGGTTGACCCGGTCGCACGCCCTGGGACTAATCCCACGGTCGCGCCATGGCCGGAGATCATTTTCAACTCGATGGGATTCTATCCTCCGGCCACGGACGGCGCCCGTCCCTCGGCTGGTGCCGTCTCTGCTTAACCCTCTTCCTTGCGCTGGGCCTCCGATGTTCCAGCGCCACCGTCGACCGACTCGACATCCAGCTCACCGTGCGCGACGGCTATCTCGCCGCCGATCCCGCCTCGAGCCGCCTCCAACTCTCGCCGGCATACCTCGCTCTCCTGCGGCCCAGCCCCGACCCGGCCGCCGATCTGCGCCTCCTCCTGCTCACCGAGGTCGACCGTCTCCTGAAATCGCGCGGCCGCGTGGTGGACCAGTTGCTCGGCGCCGCCGCCCGCGACGACCTGCGCCGCGGCCGCCTCGACCGCGCCTCGTTCCTGGCCGGGCTCGACCGCACCAACCTCGCCTGGAAAGCCGCGGTCACCCACTTCAGCCGCTGGCGCGTTCAGCACCGCGATCGCATGGAGGGCACCATGCAGGATGTCCACCACAACCTCCTCGGCGCCGGCGCTCTCGACGACGCCTGGCGCGCCGGACCCCTCCGGCCCGCCGTCGCGAAAGATTCGCTCGAGGATGCTCCGGAGAACGAGTCCGACCAGGACCACGCGGAGCCGAGCGAGCCCGTGGACCTGGATCGCCTCTTCCTGGAAGGCCAACTGCCTCTCCTCCTCCGCGCCGCGCCGCTTACCGAGCGTTACCTCGCGGCCTCCGCCTTCCGACCCAGCGTCAATCTCGGCGAATTCGGAATCACCAACCGCCCTTCCCGTCTCGGTCACTCCGACGAACGCCCTGCCGGTAATCAGGCCGCGTCCGATCCCGGCGTCATCACCGGGCGCCATCTACGCCGCCCCCTCCTGCGTTGGGCCGGTCAACCCTGGTTCCGTGATCGCCTCGTCGAACCGCTCGCCGACTACTTCGCCATGCGCGGGTATGCCGCCCGCTACTACGATCCCGCGGCCATCGAAGGCAGCGCCGACTCCACTCCACCCTTCGGCGTCGGACTGCATCCGAAGGTGCCCCGGCTCCAACCTGATGGCCGCGTCGCGGACGAGCGTTATCTGATTTCGCCTGATCCACTTCTCGTCGGCGTCTTCCTCCGGATCCCCGCCACCGATCTCCACCGCCTGCGACTCGCGCTTTATCTCCTCCTGCCCACGGAGGATTACCGTCGGCTGCCGGAGGACCTCTTCGCCGGCGGCGCACTGCAACAGGTCGAGGATCCTTTCGCTCCCACCGCCGAGGACTCGGGCTCCGCGCCCGCCATCGCGCACCTGGATCTGCAAGGGGAGTTCGGACGTACCCTGCGCTTCTCGCGCACGTTCCTCACGCAACGGTTCTTGTCCGAACGCCTGCGCTTTCTGGGGGCCGCTGCGCTCACCGCCAGCCTGGTCAACGAAGCCCAAACCCGCGACGCCCAACGCCTCAAATCCGTCGAGCTGCTCATCGCTCCCGCTCCCGCTCCCAACGCCGCCCCCAGCGCGCCGGAGGCAGCCCCTGGAACCACCTTCGCCACTCCCAATCTCGAACTCGCGCCACTCACCGGCGACGCGGCCACCAACACGCTGAGTCCCCAGTCCTTCGAGAGCGAACTCAGCCATCGCGACGCCCTGCCCGCCCGGGTCCCGTTCGAACCCGATCATCCCAACCTGTTTCGCGTCGGCGTCGAACACTCGCCCCGCAAGGAACTGCGTTACTTCACCCAATACACCCGCGTGGGACTCGCCGGTCCCGACGCCCTCTCCGCGGAAGCTGGATTCCAGCAGCAACCCCTCGGGCGACTCAGCTACCACCGGGACTTCCTCGGCTTCGACACCCTCGATCAACGGCTCACCCTCGGACTGACCGCGCTCTCCGAGTTCGAACCGGACCGCCTGGCCAACGGTCAGTCCTTCGACGAACGCCGCACGGGCGGCTCGCTGCAACTGCAGTGGGAACTGCTTCGGGACTGGCATGGACATTGGCTTCGACTCGACCTCACCACCGGCTATCGCGAGGCCACCTCGGAACGTGAGGAACGCCGGTTCGCTCGCGAACGCCTACTGACCGGCGATCTCGGGCTCCTCTACCTGCGCGCCTGGGACGGCACCCCCCATTCAGCACGCCTCGAGATCGAACCGCGGCTGCGCGTCGGGCACAGCGATGCCCAGGATCGCGGATTCGTCGTTCCGGAAATCCACCTCAGCCACCACCAGTTCGTGGGTGCCTTCCACCAGTGGGACCTGCGCCTGCGCGGCGCCTGGGCCAGCGACGCCACCCCCGAACGCGAACTGCCCTCCTTCGGCGGCGAGGAGTCCGTCCGTGGTTATCGCGAGGACGCGGGTCTCGGCCGCACGGCGTGGTCAATCCAGAACGAGTACTGGATCCCCGTGCGCCTGCGTCCGGCGTCGCCCTCACCCTTGCTTCGGCTGCTGCGCCAAAACCTCGCCCTCGCCGCCTTCGTCGATGTCGGCGGCGTGCATGACACCTCCGACGCGTTCTCGGGCATCAAGGCCGGCGCCGGCCTCGGCGTGCGCGCCGTCTGGCAGGATTCCATCACTCTGCGCCTCGACTGGGCGCACGCGCTCGACGATTCCAGCCTCGATCGCGGCGGCAGTATGTTCTATCTCACCATGACCACCCGACAAGGCTTCTAACCCAACCGACCCCTGCCATGAAACGCATCCCGATCCAGTCCGATCAAAAGACCTCGTTCCTCATCACCGACGGCACCGTGACCGATTCCACCCAGGTCAACGTCGTCGGTCGTTGGTCCACCAACGACCAGGCCCAGATCGTCGTGAAGCTCGATTCGGGTGACACTTCCACCCTCGATGTCGCCTGGGCCTTCAATGACAAGAACCAGCTCGTTCTTTCCCAGGACGGCGTGGAACTCGTCACCTTCGCTGGCGCCGACGCGCAGCCCAGGTTCTACCTGGATAAGAACATCCTGCAGGTTGATCCCGATGGCGACGGAGACTTCGAGTTCGCTCTCCCGGGAATCTGGGGCCTCGACGAGGACGGCACACTGCTCCTCACCATTGGCGAATCCACCTCGCGCCTCGACGGCTTCATCGAGGACTCCCGCAGCCGCTTCCGGTTCCGGTTCTTCGACCAGGACACCGAAGTGCTCGCCAATACCCTCGTCTTCACCGGCACCTGGGAGCGCCTCGAAGACGAGGACCACAAACTCGTGCTCCGCTTCCGGCTCGACGACGCCGATCTGGAGAACGCCGACCACCCGCTCGTGCTCCCCGGCGAGGTCAAGGTGGATCCCAAACGCAACCACCTCCTCTTCACTTATCAGTCCACCTCCTACGGCAGCCGCAGCCTCGCCTTCCAGGGCAGTCTGGTCATCAAACCCGACTGGACCCTCTCCTTCACCATCCGCGACTTCCTCGACGGCACCACCGGCGTGCGCAAATCGCGCATCGACGTGGCCACCACCTTCGACTGGGATGCGGTGCAGGGTGGCCTCGAGCTCTTCGTTGGTCGGGAAACCGCCGGAACCGGACAGAAACTCCAACTCGGCGGCAAACTCCAGGCCCGCATTGGCACCAAGGGACTCGACTGGACGTTCTCCTACCTGAAGGACACCACCGGCGCCAAACCCGTGGTCACCCTCGCCACCGCCGCCCGCTTCACCTGGGACAATGGCGCCATCCTCCTCTCCTATCAGCGCGCCGGACAAACCACCCGCGTGGACATCACCGCCAAGGTGAAGACCAAAGACTTCGTCGTCGAAGGCGGCGTGGCCCTGATCAACGATCCCTCCGGACGTCGGCTCGGCGGTTTTCTCGGCGTCCGCTGGTAACCCCCCGCGCGCCACGCCGCCTCTCGCGTCTCTCGCGTCCCTTCCGGATTCCTCGCGCCGGAAGGGACGCTGCCGGGCCCGCCGCGGCGCAGCCCGTTCAACCGGCCACCGCAGGTGCCACCGCTGCCCCGGGCGTCGCCGCGTGGCGCAACTCCCGCTCCCGTAGCCACGCAAAGATCACCGGGGTGACAATCAGGATGTGAATCAGGCTGCTGATCGATCCCCCGATCACCGGCGTCGCCAACGGCTTCATCACCTCCGCCCCGGTCCGATCGCTCCACATGATCGGCAGCAGGCTCGCAATCGTCGTCGCCACCGTCATCACCTTCGGACGCAGCCGCAATCGCGCGCCGTCCTGAATCGCCTGGAGCAGGTCCGCACTCGAGAACGCGGCCCCGCGCTCGGCACGCTTCCGCTCCAGCGCTTCCTCCAGATACACCACCATCACCACGCCCGTCTGGATGGCGATGCCAAACAGCGAGATGTACCCCACCCAGACCGCCACGCTGAACGGATAGCCCAGCGCGGCCTGCAGGAAGACGCTTCCGCTCAGGGCAAAGGGCACCGCCAGGATCACGTGCGCCGCTTCCTTCGCCGAGCCATACACGACGTAGAGGAGCAGGAAGATCACCAGCAGCACCGTGGGGAAGATCACCTTCAGGGTCTCGCGTGCATGCAGCAGGTTCTCGTACTGGCCGCTGAACTCCACGGTCATTCCCGGTTCCAGCTTCAGGTCGCGCGCCACACGGTCCCGAATCTCGTTCACGAAGCTCCCCAGGTCGCGATCCTGCACGTTGGCCTGAACGAACAACCGCAACCGGCCGTTCTCCGACGCAATCTCGCTCGGGCCGATCACCCTCTGGATCGTCGCCACCTGACCCAGCGGAATCACCCGGCCGGACGGGCTGGTCACCAGCACGTCGCGCAACCGTTCCAGGTCATCCCGCTCCTCGCGCTCCAGGCGCACCTGCACCGGGAACCGTTCGCGACCCTCGATCAGCGTGGTCGCGTTCATGCCTCCCATCCCCACCTCCACCGTCTCCAACACCGCCTTGGCGCTCAGTCCGTAGCGCGCCATCGCGGCGCGATCCACGGCAATCTCCAAATACGGCTTCGCCTGCACGCGCGAGGGCGCCACGCCCACCGCACCCGGCACTTCGCGCACGATGCGCTCCAACTCGAACACCTTCCGCTGCAACGCATCGAGATCGTCCCCCAGCAACTTCACGCCGACCTGCGCGCGAATGCCGGTGCTGATCATCAGGATCCGGTTCTCGATGGGTTGCAGGAATCCGGGGACATACCCGGGCAGGTGCGACATCTTCTCGGTCAGTTCGGCCACCAACTTCTGCTTGGTCATGCCCGGCCGCCACTGGTCGCGCGGGCGCAGCATCAGGGTGGTCTCAATCATCTCCACCGGCGCCGGATCCGTCGCCGTCTCCGCCCGCCCCAGCTTGCCCGCCACGCTTTCGACCTCCGGCACGCTGCGCAGGGTGCGGTCCTGCCACGCCATGATGCGCTTCACCTCGGTCAGCGAGGTGCTCGGCAACAGCACGGGCATGAACAACAGAGACCCTTCCTCCAGGGTCGGCATGAACTCCGTGCCCATCCCCGCAAATAATCGCGCCGCGCCCGTCCACCCCTTGGCCTCCGCCTGTTTCACCCAGCTCTGGGGCAACCCGGTCACCAGGGTCACCGCCATTCCCAATAACATCGCGGCGCCCGCGATCACGGCAACGCGATGCCGCAGAGACCAACGCAGTACAGGGTCATAGATCGCGAGCAGCACGCGCATGATCCAGTTGTCCTCCTCGCGGTGGAACGGTCCCCGCACCAGGAGCGAACACAACACCGGCACGGCCGTCACGGCGAGCAGCGTGGCCCCCAGGCACGCGAAGGTCTTCGTGTAGGCCAGCGGATGAAACAGCTTCCCCTCCTGCCCGGTCAGGACAAACACCGGCACGAAGGCCAGGATGATGATCGCCATGGCGAAGAAGATGGGCCGCCCCACCGACTTCGCCGCCGCCAGGGTCACGTCAAACGTCTCCGCCGCGGTCAGGCGCAGGTCGGCGTCCTGCCACGCCACTCCCGCCGCCTGAAGTCGTGCACGCTTTTCGTCCTCCGCACGCTCGCAATGTCGGATCACGTTCTCCGTCATCACGATGCCCGCATCCACCAGAACCCCGATCGCAATCGCAATGCCAGCCAGCGACATGATGTTGGAGCTGATGCCCAACTGCTCCATCAGGATGAACGAAATCAGAATCGAGGCCGGCAGCGGAATGGTCACGATCAGGATGCTGCGGAAATGAAACAGGAAGAGGATGTGCGCCAAAGTGACCAGGATCACCTCCTCCACGAGCGCGTGCTTCAGGGTGTCGATGGTGCGCTGGATCAGATCGCTGCGATCGTAGAAGGACCGGAGCCTCACACCCGGAGGCAGGCTCTGGCCCAACTGCGCGACCTTCTCCTTCACGCGCCGGATCACTTCCATCGCGTTCTCCCCGGTGCGCATCACCACAATCCCACCCACCACCTCGTTCCCATTCACGTCGAGCGTTCCCCGCCGGAAATCCCCGCCCACCTGCAAGGTGGCCACGTCCCTCAAGAGCACCGGCACTCCCTCGCGTTCCATCACCACGATCTTCTCCAGATCCTCCACCGACTTCAGCCAGCCCACGCCGCGCAGCACGAACTCCTGCCCGTTCTCCTCCACCGCCTTGCCGCCGACGCTCAGGTTGTTGGCGGCCACGGCCTCCAGAATCTCCCCCAACCCCACTCCGGCGGACCTCATGCGCGTGGAGGAGACCTCGATCTGATACTGCTTCACAAACCCACCCACGCTGGCCACTTCCGCCACCCCCGGCACCGACTGGATCTGGTACCGCACAAACCAGTCCTGCAGCGCGCGCAACTGTCCGAGATCATAGCCGCCCGACGGCGATTTCGCCGGGTCCACCTCCAGGTAGTACTGGTAGATCCAACCCAGGCCCGTGGCGTCCGGCCCAAGCAACGGCACCACCCCCTGCGGCATCAGCGTCCCCAGAAACCCAAGCCGCTCCAGCACGCGCGAGCGCGCGAAATAATTGTCCACCCGATCCTCGAAAATCACCGTGATCAGCGAGAACCCGAACATGGAGAGCGCCCGCACGGTCCTCACCCCGGCCAGACCCTGAAGATTCACCGACAGCGGGTAGGTCACCTGGTCCTCCACCTCCTGTGGCGAGCGCCCCGGCCAATCCGCAAACACGATCACCTGGTTCTCCGAAAGGTCGGGAATCGCGTCCACGGGAGTCGACACCAGCGCCTTGCCACCCCACGCGATCGCGAGCAACAGGCCGGACAACACGAGGAACCGGTTGCGCAACGAATATTCGATCAGGCGGGCGATCACGGCTTCACCTCGCTTCCACAATCCAGCATCGCAGCGCCAAACCACGGATTCCGCAGCGGCGGCGCGAACTGAAACCACTGCGCCCGACTCGGCGCCCCGTCGAAGGCCTCCGCCGTCATCGGGCACTGGTAAACCTTCAACGACGCGAACTCCGTCAGCGCCCGCCGCGCCGCCTTCGCCAACTCCAAGGCCCCGGCGTTGAGGCGGTGAAAATCGCGTCGCGCCTCCCGCAAATCCGCCGGACTCGCCGGAGCGTCGAGCCCCAGTCGGACCGCCAGCCCTGCCCAGGCCGGTTCCTTGTCCAACCCGGAGCGAAGCTCGCGAGCCCGCGCCTCCAAAGCCCCGAGCCGGACGCGGTAGGCCGCCAGATCGTCAGACGCCAACGCACCGCGCAAAGCGTCCACTCCCTCCAGGTAGCCCTTCAACGACGCCGCCGCGGCGTCACCCGGACGCGGCAGTGCTTCCTGGGTCGGCGCCGCTTCCGTCGCCAAGGCGCTCTGGGATTCGCTGTCGACGCCGGAGATCACCTGGTTCAGCTGCGCTTGCGCGTCGATCATGAGGTTGCCGTTCACCACCACGCGCTCACCCGGAGCCAATCCCGCCAGAACCTCGTAAGCCCCATCCCCGAACCGACCCAACCGCACCTCGCGCTGTTCGTACGCGCCCCCCCCACGGTCCAGGTAAACCACCGCCCGCGCCGAAGGCGAAAGCACTGCCGATCTGGGTACCAGCACCACGTCGCGCGCCTCCACACGAACCCTCCCCTCCGCATACATCCGATGACGCAGCAGCCGGTTGGTCACGCCGTCCTCGACGACCACCGAGTTCGTCAGTTCAACCCGCACCTTCGCGCTGCGGGTCATCTCCGACAGCGTGGGGTCGATGAACCGGATGGGGGCATGCAACGCGCGACCGGGCAGCGCGGGAGAATGCACCTCCACGTCCTGCCCCACACGCAACCACGGGAGGTCCTGCTCGTACGCGTCGAACTTGAACCACAACGTCGAAAGGTCGGCGATCTCGAACAGCTTCTCCCCTTCCATCACGTACTGGCCGCCATACACGAACCGTTCCACCACGGTGCCGGAAATCGGGGAGACAATCTCCGACAACCAATCCGCGGCCTCCTTCCCGGGCAGCTGCGCGATCTGCGCCTCCGTCAGCCCCAACTGCCGCAATCGCAAGGCCGCCGCATCGCGCAACCCCGCGGCGTCCGTTCCTCCCGCTCCCACCCCGCGCGCCAGCGCGGCGTATTGGCGTTCCGCTTCCAGCAGCATCGGACTGTACAGACGCGCCAAAGGTTGTCCGGCGACGACCTCCGTGCCCACGGCCGGCACAAACACCGCCTCCAGACGCCCGGCCACCGTCGCCGAGAGCACGCGCCGGCGGGAATCGTCGTCGTTCACCACCCCTGCCACCCGCAGCGTGCGCACGAGCGTCCCCCGCACCACGTCCTCGGAACGCACGTGCAGCACGGACATCGCATTGGACGCGAGCGACACCACCCCGGCTTCCACCGCGATGCCCGTGTCGCCCTCGTACACCGGTGTCAGGGCCATCCCGCAGATCGTGCATGAGCCCGGGCGATCCGACTTGATCCAGGGGTGCATCGCCGACTGGTAGAAGAGCACCCGACGCTCCCCCCCTTTGGCCGGGGCCACCGCGTGCTCCTGCCCATGCGAGCCGCGGCCCAGCCGCCAACCCGCCAGTCCCGCCGCGACTGCCACCGCCAGAACCCACAGAATGGTCTTCATGAGATGGGAAATCCGAAAAGAGGTTGAGACCGTCCACTACGGCTGAGCCGGCTTCACTTCGACCCCGAGCATGGTGAGCGAATCGAGGTCCGCGACCCCGCAACAGGTCACCAACTCCGTGACCATCTGGTGCTGCTCGTGAACGGCACGCGCCAGCATCACCCGCGCCTCCGACAGCATTCTCCGCGCGTCCATCACTTCGAGGAACATCGTGCGCCCCGTCGTCCACCCGGTCATCGCCGTCGTCACCGCCAGTTCCGCGCGAGGCACCAACCGGTCGCGGTACAACTCCGCCTCGCGCCGCGCGGATTCCAGCTTGGACCAGACGCGGAACAACTCCCGGCGCACTTCGCGCTCGTAGTCCGCCGCTTCCGCCCGTACCGCGTCGGCCCGGGCGGTGTCGCGATCCAGGTCCGCGCGGTATCGACGTCGGTTCGCCCAGGGCAACGTGAGCCCTACGGTGAACATGCCCTCCCGGAACTCGCCCGTGCCGCTCCACTGCCGACCTTCGATGCCCGCCGTGACCTCGGGGAACCGGCTTCGCCGGGTGACCTCGATCCCCGCGGTCGCGCGATCCGTCTCCCGGCGCATCATGCGCAGCCGCGGCTCGTTGCGGACGCCCATCTCCGCCAGGGCCGGAGTCCAGGGAATCGCCGCCACCACCGCGGGAAGTTCAAACACCGGCCACGTGCTGTCCTCGGGACGCCCCAACAGCACGTTCAACGAGCTCCGCTCGAAGTCGCGTTCCAGTCGCTTCGATACCAGAGCCTGTTGCCGCCGCTCCTGCTCCGACTCCAGTCGCAGGAGATCCAGGGTGGCATCCAACCCGGCCTTCTGGCGTTCCCGCACGAAACTCACCATGCGCTCCAGGAGCGCGTAATCCTCCTCACCCACCTCCACTTCGCGCTCGGCCAGCGCCAGCCGCAGCGCCGACTGCACGATCGATCGCCGCATCAGCTGGAACTGGTAGTCCCGTGACGCCCCCGATACTCCCTCCTCCGCCTCGGCCTCCCGGCGCATCGCCCGCGCCTTGCCGAACAAGGGCAGTGACTGCTCCACCTCATAAACCAGGTCCCCTTCCATCTCGAGATCGGGCCCCGAATCCGACGACACCACGCCGCCCACCTTCACCATCGGGTCCTCCCACACCCGCACTCCTTGCACCGCACTCCCCGCCGCCCGCGTGCGCGCGTCCGCCGCCCGCAGCCCGGGATGCCGTCCCTCGGCCTCGACCACGAGCTGGGTGAGAAAAGCGGGACTCAAAGGCTGCCGTGGGGACTCCGCCCCGTGCAGGCTTCCCGAAGTGACTGCCCAGGCCAAAGCCAGGCAGACGCCCGCCGGTTGCTTCCAAAATGAAATCTTCATGAGCTGGTCCGTTGCCATCCAAGTCCATCCTCCACCCATCACCTCGCGTGTTCGACACGCCAGGACAACCCGATATGCCCGTCGAAGGGCACACCACGTCTGGGAAGTGGAGCTGGATCAGATAAGCAGGACGCAGCCTCGAAGGAAGAGAGGAGGAAGGGAGGCCCCCGCGGTCAGTGTCCAATCACCGCCGCCGGACCCAAAACGAAGCCGACCGTCAACGCCCGCCGTCGCCCAGCTTAACGCCTGAAGGCTGGGCAACCCCACCCCCAGCTCGTCCGCCGTCGCGGCGCGCACTGGCACTCCCGGCTCAGGCGACGCTGCCCTCGGAGCCTCGCCCGGGCGCACACAGCACGCCGTGCCTCCGCAATCGCAACAGCGACAGACCCGAGCCGCCAAGGGATCACTGTCTCCCGATGGAAACACGACCACTCCCCGGCTCACGCCCGAGAGGGCGAGCGTGAGCATCAGGAGTAGAACCGTGGTCCAGCGCATGGCCGTGGCAGCGGGAGATGGTGGTTGTCAGTCAAACCCGCGCCGCGCCGCCTGTGCGGATCGCGGCGCGGCGGGTCCAAATCTACTTCGCCGCCGCGGCTTCCAGCTTCTTGGCGAACTTGGCGCTGTCCTTCTTGAAGTCCTTCACGCAGTTCTTGCAGCAGAACGCGTACTCGCGCCCCTCGTACACCACGCCCACCGCCTTCTCCGCATCCAGCGGTTCATCGGATACGATGCAGGTGGACAGAGGATACGCCTTCACCTTCTTCCAGGCCGCTTCGATCTTCTTGAGGTGCTCGGCCTTGTTCTTCTCGAAATCCTTCTTGCAGCTCTTGCAGCACAGCTCGATCTCCTGCGAGCCCTCGACCAACACCACCGGGTCGCCCATCGAACCCAGCTTCTCGTCGGACACCGGGCACACCGCGAGCGGATACGGCTTCGTCTTCAGGGCGAATTTCTTGTCCGCCGCCACGGCAGACGCTGCCACCCACGCCACCGCCAGGCCCACCGCAGCCAACATCAAGATCGAGC
>JADLFD010000241.1 GCA_020845805.1 Verrucomicrobiales bacterium
GCTCCCGCGTGGCCTTCCGCGCCCGTCTCCTCCGCACTGGATCCCCGATCGCCGGACAGACACTCCTCTTCAAGGTGGGCGGACTCGAACGCCGCGCAGTCACGGACGCCGACGGGGTCGCCTCGATCCTCGTCAACCTCCTGCTGCTCCCCGGCCAACACGACCTCCTCGCCGGATTCGCCGGTGCCCCGAACCTCGATCGCTCCGCCACTCGCCGCAGTTTTGTCGTACGCCGAGCCGACACCCAGCTCGACCTCACTCCC
Source organism: Verrucomicrobiales bacterium (assembly GCA_020845805.1). Lineage (GTDB taxonomy): Bacteria > Verrucomicrobiota > Verrucomicrobiia > Limisphaerales > CAIMTB01 > CAIMTB01. The sequence goes on from JADLFD010000241.1 coordinate 264, forward strand.
GAGTCGCTCATCGCGTCCCCCACCGCAGCCGAGACGCTCGTGGCTCGACTCCGCGGCACGGACAGCGATTCCATCCCGGATCAACCCGTGATCTTCCTAGTCACCGGACCCGGTGGGACACTCGTGAAAACCGTCGATACGGACTTCGCCGGACGCGCTCCGCTCGGCGCTCTCGGGTTACCGGCCGGCACCTATACCGTTTCGGCCACCTTCGGACAGGAAGTCACTCCGCCCGCTCCCCTCTCACCGCTCGGTGGCCCCAGCCTCCGCTACCAATCAGCCACCGCCAATACCACCGTGATTCTCGACGCCGCGGCCCCCGTCGCCGAGGACGATCGCATCACGGGACGCGCCGGCTTCTCGCTCAAGGTCGCCATCAGCGACCTGACCCGCAATGACCACGATCCCGATGGCGGCCCCCTCGAACTGGCCAGCTTTGACGCCACCACAGGACGCGGACAATCCATCACCCGCAGCGGCGAGTTCCTCCTGCTCGCGGAACTCTCCACGCGCAGCGCCGCCGACGCCTTCCGCTACACCATCCGCGATGCCTCGGGGAAGACCGCCTCCGCCCGGGTCGTCGTTGCTATCGAACCCAACCAGTCCCCCTCCGCCAACATCCTCGGCATCGAGAGACTGGAAGGATTTGTCCTGATTCGCTTCGCCGGCCTGCCTGGCCGAAGGTACTTGGTGCAAGCCAGCCCCGACCTGCTCGCCCCCGTCTGGTTGGGACTCGGTGACATCACCGTGGGGTCCGATGGCACCGCGGAGTTCATGACTCCTGAGCCAGAAGGACCAACCTTCTTCCGTACGGCGTTCCCATGACGTAACCCCCAGCCCACGCCGCCCCCATGCACCACCCACCCAACCCCACGCCGAGGACGCCCGCCGCGCGCGCCACGGTTCACCTGCTCCTCGTCGCACTGGCCATCGCCCCGGCCTCCGGTTCCGCCGCGGACCTGAGCCTGTCCCTCGAGCCTGATGCCCTGATCCCCGACGCCGACGCATCGGGCTTCGCCAGCGTGCTCCATGTGCCCGACGGCGGCACCATCTCCGACCTCGACGTCAGTCTCGATCTGATCGGGGCTGATCACGGCGCCTGGAATGGTGACCTCTTCGTCCTCCTCTCTCACGCCGGCTCCGCCAGCGTGCTCGTGAACCGCCCTGGCCGCACCCTCACCTCGGTCTTTGGCTACGGTGACAATGGTTTCCTGGACGTCACGTTCGATGACTCCGGCGAACTCGGCGATTTCCACTCCTACCAGGACGCACTCGGAGCCTCGGGAAATTCTCTCACCCCCATCTCCGGCCGCTGGGAACCGGATGGCCGCGCCATCGACCCCTTCCTGGTCACCGACCTGCAGCCGCGCACCGCGTTCCTGGACACGTTCAACGGCCAGGACGCCAGCGGAGATTGGATCCTCTTCGTGGCCGACCTCTCCGGCGGCGGTCGCTTCCGTCTCGAGCAGTGGGAACTCCACTTCTCCTTCGACGGCAACCCGCAACCCGTCGTCCCCGAATCCACCCGTGGCATCACCCTCGCCTGTGCTCTCACGGCCGCCGGTGCCGGCTACCGCTCATGGCGGCGCCGACGCACGGTCGGCCACCCCGGCGCCTGATTCGAACTGGATCCGATCCACGCTCCTTCCCGCCCCTGCTCACGATCTGCCCCAAGCCGGCAGTCGCCCGTTCAGGTCACCTCGGGCCGCTTCTGTCCGCCCCCAACTCAAGCCGGACTTTGTCCGGTGCCCAGCCTCCGCTACACTCTCCCCGACATGGATGACGCCGCCCGGGAGACTTTGAGCCAGAAGGCATGGGACGGACACCGGATCTCCGTCGACGAGGCCCGCCAACTGAACCGTCTGCCCCTCGAGGAACTCGGAGCCATCGCCCACCATCGCCGGGAAATCCAGCGTCGTGCCGCCCACGGCGGAACAGGCGCGCGTACTGTCACCTACATCGTCGATCGCAACGTCAATTACACCAACGTCTGCAACGTCTACTGCAAGTTCTGTGCCTTCTGGCGCTCGGAGAAGGACGCGGATCACTACGTGATCACCCTGCCCGAACTCGATCAGAAGATTGAGGAAACCCTCGCTCACGGAGGGACGCAAATGCTCCTCCAAGGCGGACATCACCCCAAGCTCGGGAAACAGTGGTACCTCGATCTCCTGGGCCATGTCCGCGACAAATACCCGGGCTTCAACATCCACGGCTTCAGCCCAAGCGAGTTCGTCGCCTTCTCCGAGTTCTTCCAGGAACCCGTCGACCGCATTCTGCGAGATTTCACCGCCGCCGGACTGGGCAGCGTTCCCGGCGGTGGCGGCGAAATCCTGGTCGATGAGGTGCGACGCCGCATCTCGCCACTGAAGGCGATGAGCGGGGATTGGATGGGGGTCA
>JADLFD010000242.1 GCA_020845805.1 Verrucomicrobiales bacterium
GGAACCCTTGAGCTTTCCGATATCAGCCTGCGCGTGAACCAGGCTTCCGGGGCGCGGGACTTGGACGGCAACCCCGCCACGCTCCAGGACGTGCAGTCGGCGAACCCGCTGAACTGGGAGACGGCGATCCCGACCGCCGGACTGACCTTAGTTTCCACGGTGCGCCTCGAGGTCAAGGCGACCGTCGTCTTGGATCTCTTCGAGTTCCTGAGCGGAACCGCCACCCTGACCTATCGGCAACAGATTGTGGACGTCGATGTGGATGGGGATGGAGTCTTCGAGCCGGCCACCACCGATCTGGAGGATGCCTCCCTCATGACCTTCGAATTGGAGGTGGAGGACGTGTTCATCGGCATCGACGACACGGGGTTCGCGGCGGACGGCGGGACCCTCGCGATTGCGCAGATCAAACCCAAGAAACCCACCGTCCTGCCGGCCGCGGACACCCGCACCTTCATGGTGGTTCGTGGTTCGCTGACCCAGGCGTCGCTGGAGGGGATCGACGGATTGACAGCCATCGCCGATGTCGCGGTGGAAATGAACCAGGCCAAGGGTGCCAAATCCGGCGTGAATGCGGTCGCCCTGGACTGGACCGAATCGGTGGATCTGGGGGCGGACGCGGAGGAGGAGGAAGGTTTCGCTCCGGATGCGGTCGAGTTGGCTGGCGCGCCGGTCAGCAGCACGGGTGATATCCTCAAGGTGGATGGGGCACTGACCCTGCAGGTGGAGGCCGGTGGTGTGGCCGTGGGAATCGCCGGTCGGTTTGGATTTGAGAAATCCACACTGAACGCGGGGACTCCGGCCGCGGTGTCGGTGATGAAGGTTTACGTCAGTGACGCCTCCGCCTCCCTGGCCATTGGCGAAGGGGCGAGCGGATTCCGAATTGCGCTCCTCGACATCAACGGCGCCTTTCTGATCAAGGGCGCCGTCGCACCGCAGAAAGGCGGGGCCGCCGGCCTCCTGACGCTCGGTGCGATCGAGATCACCAGTGCCGACGGTTCGGAGCCGTTCGCCGGCTTGAGCTTCGCCCTCCGTGATTTCGCGCTGTCCTTCAATACGACCGGTGCGCCTGTGCATGAGACGATCGGGGATCTCGATCTCGATTTCGCCACCGGGGCCGCCACGTTGGCGGTAAGCGGCTCCCTGGATCTGAATATCGCGGACGTCGTGACCCTTTCCGGCACGTTTGGGTTCAAGAAAGTCACCGGAGCCACGCCGGCCGCTTCCACGATCGAGATCGTCGCCCAGGACGTGAATGCCGCGTTGGAGGTGGGTTCGTTCAAGGTCGGCATCGAAGACGGCTCGTTGGCGCTGCTCATGACCGGCGATGGCAAGCTCGCCCTCGAAGCCAGCGGAGGGTTGATCTTCCAGGGCGGGGACTTTGCCAACGTCACCGCCCGCAAAGTGAGCGTGGTGTACAGCACCATGGCCACGGACTTCCGTACGAACCACCGAACCCTCGACGTCAACGGCATCACCGCCACCCTCTCCACGGGCCCAGGCAGCCCGACGCCGCTCCTGGGTCTGAGTGTCGAGGGTCTGGACGCGCAGTTTGCCGGACTGGTGCGGCTCAAAGGTGACTTCTCATTCCAGAAGAGCTCCGTGCCTGGGTACGGGTCGGTGCTGAAGATTGCCGTGGCCAACCTGGAAACCGGTTTCGGGGACGGCACCACGGAGTACGTGCGACTCAGCGAGGGCACGGGCGCTTTCCTGATGACCAGCACCGGCATGGCGGGCGAGGCCTCGGTGCGGGTGGCGTTGAATGGAGTGGACGGGGTGAGCCTCAGCGACCCGGCGGGGGGTGGGGATACGCGGCTTACCTTCGCGCTCAACACCATGCCCACCGCGGTCAAGCAGACCTTCACCATGGGCGACACGGTGGTCCCGCTGGATCTGCCCAAGGGCCGGTTCATCCGCGCCTCGGCGGACCCGCTCTTCCTCACCATCAACGGCACGACCCTGCAGGGTCGGATTGGATTCCTGCAGTCCACCAAAGCCGATGGTTCCAAGATCGTGGTGATCCAGGCGCTGGGGATTTCGGTTCAGAACTTCTCGGGGGAAGGTTCCGGCGGCTCTCCGGTCACCATCACTGACGCCAACGGCACCCTGGTGCTGATGAATGGCAAGGTCGCGGGATCGCTTGGGTTCACCGTCGAGGGTGCCTTCGGCGCCTTCTCCGGGGGCGGGACGCTGAAACTGGAAACGAACCAGATCGGCACCGCCGTCAACGTGAACGGCCCGTTCGGCTCGGTGGTGATGGACCCTGGCTTCTACACGCGCATCTCCATCTCCAACCTGAGCCTCGTCCTGCCCGGAGTGGAGATCGAAGGCGATTTCAGCTTCCGCCAGGGACTCCAGGGTAGCACCCCGGTCCAAGCCATCGTCGGCAACAACGTGCGCGCGTTCGTGGGCGACAACAGCGGAGCCACCCCGGTGGGCCTGGAGTTGCTGGAAGGAACTGCGGTATTGGTGCGCAACGGAACCACCGGCACCGAAGCCGGGTATATCACCGGCCGGGTCCGCATCGTGGGCGTGGACGGCCTGATCCTGGACTCGGTGCTCACGCTGCGAATCAACGAGTTCGCGACCTCGATCAATCAGACCTTCGTTCTCGATGGCGAGACGATCGCGCTTCGCTTCGGATCCACCGAGGTCGCGTCGGGTGCCGACAGCTTCATCCAGTTCACGGGCGAAAACACCCTGCTGTCCATCGCGGACACCGTGGCCTTGCGCGGGAACTTCGGATTCACCAAGAGCGCGGGCCGGATTCTGATCGGGGCGCAGGACGCGCAGGCGTTCGTGGGACAGGGTCCGGCCTGGTTCGCCGATGGGTCCGTGAACCCCGAGGCAGTCGGGTTGCTGGTGAGCGACATCAATCTGGGCCTGGTTCTGAACGCCGATCGCACCTTCGCC
>JADLFD010000243.1 GCA_020845805.1 Verrucomicrobiales bacterium
GCGAATTCCACGATGCCGTGGACGGCCTGCGTTCGCTCAAGGTGCTGGTGGTGGGGGACACCATCTTCGACCGCTACACCGAGGTGAAGGTGCAGGGGTTGACCTCGAAGAACCTCATGCTCTCGGGGCGGTACCTCCAGGAGGAGACCCAGTGCGGCGGCGCGCTGGCGGTGTTCCGGCACGTGCGCGAGTTCGCCGACGACGTGCGGTTCTTCAGCCTGCTCGGCGCGGAGTCCTGGGTGCAGGAGGAGATTGCCCGGCATGTCCCCTCGGCGGCCGATCGCGCGCTGCGCGAACCCTCGTTCATCTCGGTGGTGAAGCAGCGGTTCATCGAGCCGCCGGTCACCGGTAAGGAGGTCCGGAAGCTCTTTGCCGTGAACTATCTCGACGCCGCGCCGCCGCGGCGCGAGGTGGAGGACCGGGTGCTCGCCCGGCTGCGCGAGGAGTTGCGCGGCGTGGACGTCGTGCTGCTCCTGGATTTCGGGCACGGCATGATGCTTCCGCGCGTGCGCGAGCTGATCCAGGCGGAGGCGCCCTTCCTGGCCCTCAACTGCCAGACCAACTCGAACAATCACGGCTTCAACATCATCAACCGGCAGTATGCGCGCGCGGACGCCTTCACGCTCGATGAGCAGGAGCTCATCCTGGCCTGCGGCCGGCGGCACGTGGAATACCCGGTGGAGCTCGAGACCCTGCGGGCGCATCTGCAGGCGCGCTGCGGCTGGCTCACCCGCGGCGGTGTGGAGACACTGGGATTGAATGGGCGCGATCCCGTCTGCGCCTGTCCGCCGCTCGAGACGGACGTGGTGGACACCATCGGCGCCGGCGACGCCTTCTTTTCGGTGGTCGCCCTGGCCGCGGCGCGCGGGTTGCCCTTGCCCCTCTCGACCTTTCTCGGCCAGCTCGCCGGCGCTCAGGCGGTGCGCATCGTGGGCAACCGCCGTCCGATTTCGAAGCAGACCCTGGTCCAGGGCGGCATGTCGTTGCTCAACATCTGACGGCGTCGCGACCGTGATCCGCCCCCGTTTTCCTCTTCCCTTTCCCCTTCCCGCGCGATGAAGACCCGAGCAGCCATCCTGGTGGAACAGCGCCAACCGCTCGTGCTCGACGAGGTGGAGGTCCCGGCCCTGGGCTTCGGCCAGGTGCTGGTACGCATCCTGGCCACGCGCATCTGCGGTTCGCAGATCGGCGAGATCGACGGGGTGAAGGGCCCGGACAAGTGGCTTCCCCATCTGCTCGGGCACGAGGCCTGCGCGACGGTGGTGGAGGTGGGACCCGAGGTGCGGCACGTCAAGGTCGGGGATCGCGTGGTCTGCCACTGGCGCCCGGGCCGCGGCATCGACGCGCGCCCCGCGGTGTACGCGTGGCGTGGGCGCCCGGTGAACGCCGGGTGCATCACCACCTTTCAGGAGTACGCCGTGTTGTCCGAGAACCGCGTGACCGCGGTGCCGGCCGACACGGATCCCGAGGTGTGCTGCCTGCTGGCCGACACCCTCACCACCGGGTTTGGCGTGATCAACAACGACGCCGGCGTGCGGCTGGGGGAATCGGTGGTGGTGATCGGCTGCGGCGGCATCGGGCTGGGCACCGTCCTCGGCGCGAGCCTGGCGGGCGCGCATCCGGTCATCGCGGTCGACCTACACGATCACAAGCTCGAGAAAGCGCGCGCCTTCGGCGCCACGCATGGGATCAACTCCACGCGCGAGGACTTTGCGGAGGCGGTCCGACGCGTGCTGGGTGGCGGTTCCCCGGATGTGGTGGTGGACGGCTCGGGCCAGCCCAAGGTCATCGAGAAGGCGTACGGCCTGGTGGCGCCCAAGGGCCGATTGGTGGGCGTGGGCGTGATGTATCACGAGAACCGCGTCTCCCTGCACACCCTGCCGCTGCACATGGGCAAGCGTCTCACCGGTTCGGAGGGCGGCGCCAGTCGGCCGGCGGAGGATATTCCCCGCTACCTCCGCATGATGCGCGATGGGCGCTTCGATCCGCGCGGCATGGTGTCGCATCGCCTCGGCCTCGACGCCATCGAGGAGGGCATCGCGCGAATGCGCTCGGGCGAGGTGATCCACTGCGTCCTGCATTTTCCCCAACCATGAGCGTTCCCTCACTTCCCGCCCCGGATGTCCCCGCCCTGGAGGCGGTGGCGCGCCGGTTGCGTCACCGCGTGATCCGGATGTCGCACGACGCCGGCACCCCGCATCTTGGTTCGGCGCTGTCGTGTCTCGACATCCTCGTGGCCGCCTACTGGACCGCGGTGCGCATCAACCCGGCCCAGCCGCAGGATCCGGATCGTGACCGTTTCATCCTGAGCAAGGGGCATGCGGCGTCGGCGTGGTACGCGGTGCTGGCCGAGCGTGGTTTCTTTCCTTCCGAATGGCTCGACACCTTTGGCCAGCATGGCGCGCCGCTGGCGGAGCAGCCGGCCCCGGGTTGTGCGCCAGGCGTGGAACTGGCCACGGGTTCGCTGGGACACGGTCTTCCGGTCGGCGTGGGCATGGCCATGGCGGGTCGGTTGCTGGGCTCGGATCATCGCGTCTTCGTGTGCCTCAGCGACGGCGAATGCGATGAGGGCACCGTGTGGGAGGCGGCGATGTTCGCAGCGGGACAGCGTCTGGACCGCCTGGTCGTGATCGTCGACTACAACAAGTGGCAGGCCACCGGGCGCAGCAACGAAGTCATGGCTCTGGCTCCTCTGCGTGACAAATGGGCCGCCTTCGGGTGGTCGGCCAGCGAGGTGGACGGCCATGACCTGGGGGCGCTGGTGAAGGCGCTGGGAGCGGTGCCGGACGGCAGCGGCAAGCCGGTGGCCATCGTGGCGCACACGGTGAAGGGGAAAGGGGTCTCCTTCATGGAGGACGACAACAACTGGCACTACCGGATCCCGAAAGCGGCGGAAGTCGCCGACGCGGCACGGCAGTTGGGCCTCAGCCCCCAGGAGTGACCGACCATGCGCAACGCCTTTGCCCAACAGATCACCCAACTCGCGCAAGCCGACCCGCGGGTCGTGCTGCTCAGCGGCGACATCGGCAACCGGTTGTTCGACGACCTGAAAGCCAAGTGCCCGGGACGCTTCGTCAACTGCGGCGTCGCCGAGGCCAACATGATCGGGGTCGCGGCCGGCATGGCCATGAGCGGCCTGCGTCCGGTGTGCTACACCATCACGCCGTTTCTCACCTATCGCTGCCTGGAACAGATCCGCATCGATGTCTGCTACCACCACGTGCCCGTGGTGCTGGTGGGCACCGGCGCCGGCCTGTCCTACGCCTCCCTCGGCGCCACGCA
>JADLFD010000244.1 GCA_020845805.1 Verrucomicrobiales bacterium
GCAGCGTGAACCACCGCGCCCCGCGAAGCAAATTCACCCCTCCCGGAAAAACCGGGACTTTCGGCCCCGCGCCGACCTGTGATTCGATCGCCCGCATGACGGTGATTACCGACGAGCGCTGCACCGGGTACCGCACCCCGGGCCACCCCGAGCGACCGGAACGGATCTCCCGCACGCTGGAGAAACTCCGCTCCCCCGACGCCGCCGCACTCAAGATCGTCTGGGACAAACCCGCCACCGTGGACCCCGGAGCCCTGCTCCGCGCCCACAGCGCCGAACACATCCAGATGGTCGGCTCCGCCAACGCCGATTTCGACGGCGACACCCCCGTGCACCCGGGGATTTTCGACCACGCGCTGCGCGGGGTGGGCGGCGGCCTCCGCGCGCTCCAACTCGCGCGCGAAGGCAAATCCGCGTTCTCGCTCCTGCGCCCGCCCGGCCACCACGCCACGCGGCGTCGCGCCATGGGCTTTTGTTACCTCGGCTCCGTGGCCATCGCCGCCCTCGAAGCGGTCGCCACCGGAGCCCGCAGCGTCGCGGTCTTCGACTTCGACGTGCACCACGGCAACGGCACCGAAGCCATCCTCGCGGGCACCAAGGGTTGCTGGTTCGCTTCCATTCACCAGCACCCGTGCTACCCCGGCACCGGCACCGAGGACGTGGCCGGCAACTGTTTCAACTACCCTGCGCCCCCCGAACTCCCTCGCCCCGAATACCGCAAGCTCCTGTCGCGCGCGCTCGAACGACTCCTCTCCCACCGGCCCGAGGTCATCGCTGTCTCCGCGGGCTTTGATGCCTACGCCCGCGATCCCATCGCGCACGAAACCCTCGAAGCAGAGGACTTCCATTGGATCGGCCAGCAACTCCGCGCCTCTGGAGTTCCCGTGTTCAGCGTGCTCGAAGGCGGTTATAGCGATGACCTGCCCGACCTCATCCTGGCCTATCTCCTCGGCCTCGCCGGCCGCTGAACGTCACGCGGCGTTCCGGTTTTTCAGGAATTTGAAGTCAAGTCTTCAGACGGCGCCGGTACTTTTTTCACCGGCCCGCTTTACAGAGGGCTCTCGCATTCTACGATGCCCTTCGCTTTGCGCGCTCCAACACTCATCGCACGGCTCCTTCGTCTCGATTTTCGTCGGGAGAACGGCCGCCCCGGCCCACCGCGGACAGTGCGCAAGGTCATGCCTGCATGGGCCGGCTCACTCCGGCCATGAGCTCACCCATGCCCCGACTGCAGCCAGCCTCGAACCCGCGCCACACGACGCCTTCGCATCTCTCGCTGGGACCCGTGAACAAGCTGTGGATAAGTGTTAATACATTCTCCTCGCGCCCAGCCATGCAGCGCCCTAAAAACGCCCCCGCTCCGCACGGCCAGCGATTCAAGGACGTACCTGGCGTCGGCTCCAGTCTGGCAGTCACCTTTTCGAGTAAGTCATTGTGAGCATGAAGGTTATCGACTCGTTCAACGCCGGTTCAACAGGGGTACAGGGGATGAATGCACTGCGTCTGATCGAAGAAATGGTGTCCGAAAGGGTCGTTTTACAGCGGAGTGACAATCTTCCCGCGTGGTTGCGTGAATAAGTTGGTTGCATTGTAGGGTTTTCCCACCTCCCAGCCACCATGGAGCCCACTGCCCAATCTCTCTGGGATGCCGCCATCGAGTCCCTCAGACCCCTCCTCAATCAGGAGGTCTTCCGACTCTGGTTCGCCCCCATCCGGCCCGTCGAACTGCAGGGCGATCGACTCACGCTCGCCGTGGCCAACGAGTTCTGCGGCGTCTGGCTCGGTGAGAACTACCGCGACGTGATCGACAACGCGCTCAAGATCGCCGCCGGTCGCGCCATCTCCTTCTCCTTCGTCGCCGCGGAGATCTCCCGGCCCGCCCCCGACTCCGAGGGCCCCGGCAAACTTGCCACCCCCGCCCGGGATCCCAAAGCCACGATCATCGAGGAGATCTTCGAGTCCACCAACGCCATCCCCAATTTCGACCCGAAGAATACGTTCGATTCCTTCGTGGTCGGGAATAACACCTTCGCCCACGCGGCCGCCACCGCCGTGGCCCAGAACCCCGGACGTTCCTACAATCCGCTCTTCCTCATCGGCGGTGTCGGCCTCGGCAAGACCCACCTCCTCCACGCCATCGGCCAGTTCGTCAGCGCCCATCGCCGCACCGCCCGCGTGGCCTATGTCTCCACCGAACGCTTCACCAACGAATTCATCGACGCGCTGCAAAACAGCCGCCTGATGCGCTTCCGCAAGAAGTTTCGCGAGACGGATGTCCTCCTCATCGACGACATCCAGTTCCTCTCCGGCAAGGAACGAATCCAGGAGGAGTTCTTCCACACCTTCAATGCCCTCCACGAAGCCCGTAAACAGATCGTCCTGACCTGCGACCGCGCCGCGTCCGAAATCCAGGGCCTCGAACAACGCCTGGTCTCCCGCTTCGAATGGGGCCTGGTCGCCGATCTCCAGCCGCCCGACGTCGAAACCCGCGTCGCCATCCTGCGCAAAAAGGCGGACCAGATGGGCTATGTCATTCCCGCCGACATCGCACAGTTCCTCGCCGAACGCATCCGGACCAATGTCCGTCGCCTCGAAGGCGCCCTCACGCGCGTCGCCTCTTACTCGCGCCTGACCGGACATCCCATCACCCTCGAGCGCCTGCGCGACCTCCTGCGCGATGTGCTCAGCGAGGAAGGCCGCGCCACCCTCACCATCGAGGTCATCATCAAGCGCGTCGCCGATCACTACGACCTCCGCGTCGCTGACATCCTCGGCCGCCGCCGGCCCGATCATATCGCCTTTCCCCGCCAGGTGGCCATGTTCCTCGCGCGCACCCTCACCGAGTCCTCGCTCAGCACCATCGGCGATGCCTTCGGCGGTCGCGACCACGGCACGGTCCTCCATGCCTGCCGCGCTGTCGCCGATCGCATGGAAACCGACACCACCGTGCGCAAGGCGGTGAGTCACCTCGACCGCGACCTGCGCGGTTGAAGGTCGCCCCCCCGCGCTTCCCCATTCCAGCCCGGTCCGGGCAGACTCAACCCCGCGGCCCGCCGGCAACGCGGGTCCCCACGCCCGCACCCGCAACCGGCCCCCCGCCCCCACCTGACGCGGCAGCCACGCTCCGCCTCGCACCGCCATTGCCCCTCCCCGCCGAACCCGCCACTCTCATCCGGCGCATGGAGGCTCCCCACGTCATCCAGGTCGAACGACTGACCAAGACCTTTCGCACCTTCAAAAAGGAGCCGGGCCTGGTCGGAGCCCTCCGTTCCCTCGTCCGCCGGAAATACGAGAGCGTTCCAGCGGTGCGCGACGTGTCGTTCCAGATCCGGGAAGGTGAGTTCGTCGGGTTCCTCGGCCCCAATGGCGCCGGGAAAACCACCACCCTGAAAATGCTCTCCGGATTGCTCCACCCGACGTCGGGGTCCGCTTCCGTACTCGGCTTCGTGCCCTGGGAACGCGCCGATGGATACCGTCGTCAGTTTGCCCTCCTGCTCGGACAGAAGAACCAGCTCTGGTGGGATCTGCCCGCCTCGGAATCCCTCGCCCTCAACGCGCGAATCTACGGCCTCCCCAAACCCGACGCCGAACGTACCGTCGCCGAACTCAGCCAACTGCTCGACGTGAGCTCCAAACTCAACGTCATGGTGCGCGAGTTGTCCCTCGGCGAACGCATGAAGATGGAACTGATCGCCTCGCTCCTGCACCAGCCCCGCGTCCTGTTCCTCGACGAACCCACCATCGGCCTCGATGTCATCTCCCAGAAAAAGGTCCGCGAATTCCTGCGCCACCACAACGCCACACGCCGCACCACCATCCTCCTCACCAGCCATTACATGGCTGATATCGAGGAACTCTGCGACCGCGTCATCATCATCGACCGCGGCACGCTCTTCTTCGACGGACTCCTCCGCGATGTCCTCGACCGCTTCGCCGACCACAAGATCCTCACCGTCCACTCCCCGGAGGCAGCCCGCTGCTCCAAGGAACACCTCGCGCGCTACGGGGAAGTCCTCGAGCAAGACGAGGTCTCCGTGAAGCTCAAGGTCAAACGCGAACGCATCGTCCCGGTCTGCAAGGCGCTCCTCGACGAACTCCCCGTTCAGGACCTCGATAGCCAGGAAGTGCCCGTCGAAGACATCATCCGACAGATCTTCGGCGAGCGCGGCACGCCCGGAAGCTGAACCCCCACCGAACGCCTTCCTCCTCGCGCGCCCCCGCCGCCCCTCGGTTCACCCGCCCAGGACGGTGGACACCAGCACCTCCGCATCACGGTAGTCCGGCACCACCACGTCCGCGCCCACACCCATCAAACGCTGGCGCTTCCACTCGTCGAACCGGCCCGAGCCGTTGTTCGCTTCATCGCTCGCCACCGCAATCGCCATCCCTCCCGCTTCCTTGGTGTTCTGGATCTCCACGTACCCGTCACCGATCGCCAGCAACGCACCCCCGGGAATCCCGTTCTCCCGCAGGATCCGTTCAATCACCATCTTCTTGGAGAAGTTCTTGAAGTCATCCTGCGCGCCATACACGCGTCCGCCAAAAAAACGGTCCAGCCCCAGAAGCGACGCCTCCTGCTTGACGTAAACCTCGTCCGTCCCGCTCGCGAGATACAGCGTCAGCCCGCGCGCAACCAGCGCCTCCAGCAACCGGATCGAGCCATGCACCAGCAGGTCGTCCGCCTTCAACTTGCCTGCCCGCAACCCGTCCACCCGGTCCGCAATCCGTAAATTCAACCGGCGCAGATACTCGTGCTTGTACTCCAGCGGCTCCCGCGGCGTGCCCCCGCGCTCGCGGATGCGATCCGCCAGCTGGATCATCTGATAGATGGTCTGCTTGCCGTTCAGCCGCATGATGTCGTCAAAAGCCAGCTTCCGGCGATCCTCCTCGCTCTCGCCCGGCACCCCCGGCAACACCTCCGTGAACATGGGCACCATCACCGCCGGCCACCCCTCCCGGATCAGGGACAACGTCCCGTCGAAATCAAACATGACATGACGAATCTCCGGTCTCGGCCGGAAATGCGCCGCAAACTCCACCTGCCCCGTGAACCCGGTATTGGACTTGGATGCCATCGTCGTGGCCGCGTGGTTACGGCACCTCCTCCTCCAAGTCAAACCCCCGGCGAACTGAAGACTTCTTCCCACGCTGCCTCTGCTCCATCCTCCCCGCGTGGATGCGTCCGTCACCCAGCTCGCCGATCGCCTGATCGCGTCGTATGCCACCCTCGGAGGTATCAACCACGTCGACGGTCCTAACCTCCCCTCCAAGACCGCCATCGCCGGCATCACCCAGGACCTCCTCCGGCTGGTGTTCCCCGGCTTCTTCGACGAACGCCCCCTGGTCTCCTCCGAACTCAAAATCGAGACCACCCTCCTCCTCACCTCCGTCCGCGAACGCCTCGACGACGAAATCCGCAAGAGCCTCGAATACGCCCCCCCCTCCGGCGTCGGCCGCTCCCAAATCGGCCGCGCCGCCCAACAGGCCACCCTCGAGTTGCTCGGCAAACTCCCCGGCCTGCGCGAACTCCTCCAAACCGATGCCGACGCCGCCTACCAAGGCGATCCCGCCGCACTCAGCAAGGAAGAGGTCATTGTCGCCTACCCGTTCATCGAAGCCATCGCCGCCCAGCGCATCGCTCACGAACTCTACCTGCAGCACATCCCTCTCATCCCCCGTATCATGACCGAATGGGCCCATAGCCGCAGTGGCATGGACCTCCACCCCGGCGCCTCCATCGGCTCCCATTTCTTCGTCGACCACTGCACCGGCACCGTCATCGGCGAATCCGCGGTCATCGGATCCCACGTCAAAATGTACCAGGGCGTCGGCCTCGTCGCGCGCTCCCTCGCCGGCGGACAGTCCCTCAAAGGCAAACGCCGTCACCCCACCCTCGAGGACCACGTCACCATCTACGCCGGCGCCACCATCGTCGGCGGCGAAACGGTCATCGGCGCCCATTCCACCATCGGCGGCAACGTCTTCCTCATGCACAGCGTCCCCCCCCACTCCCTCGTCTTCTACGAGGACGGTCGCATGGTGGTGAAAGGCAAGCGCGACCGGAACCTGCCCGAGGTCGACTTCCAGATCTGATCTCACCCCGCCCGGTCACTTTTCCTTTTGCAGCCCCACGAGACTCCCCCTGAGACTCTCAGCCATGGCTGACTCGCTCCCGGTGGTCGTGGGAATCGATGGCGGCGCCACCTACAGCTTCGGGGTGGCCATGAACCTCGAAGGCCACGCCCTCGCCGCCGCCAAATCCGGCTCCCTGAACTTCTTCGGTACCTCCCTCCAGGAGGCACGCCGCAGCCTCAGCCAGCTGGTCCGATCCCTCGAAACCGCCCTGCCCCTCGGGAACCGTGTCCTGCATACCGTGATCGGTTCCGCCGCCCTCTTCTCCGAAAGCACCGCCCGCGAAAAGGAAAGTCTCTGCCGCGGCATCCTCCACCTCGAGTCCACCCGCCTGGTGAGCGATGTCATGACCGCCTACCACGCCGCCGGTCTGGGCAAACCTGGCGTCCTCATCATCGGCGGTACCGGCTCCAGCTTCCTCGCTCGTAATGAGCACGGCGAGTTCGCTCAGGTCGGCGCCTGGGGCCACCTCCTCGGCGACGAAGGCAGCGCCTACTGGATCGGACGCGAGTGCATCCGCGCCGCCATCGCCGCCTCCGAAGGCACCGGGCCCGCCACCTGCCTCCTCGAAATCGTCCTGCGCTGGTTCGATGTCAAAGTCCTCACCGACATCGTCCCCATCATCTACCAACCCAAATACTCCAAGGACCGCTTCGCCGCGCTCGCCAGCTACGCCGCCACCCACGCCGACCCCGCCGATCCGACCTGGATCCAGATCTGCACCGAGGCCGGACGCGAACTCGCCCGCCAGGCGCTCGCCGCGGCGCGCCTCGCCAACATCGGCATCCGACCCCTCCCGGTCTGGCTCAACGGCTCCGTCGTCCGCCATAACCTCGTCGTGCGCGACAGCCTCTTCCGCACCATGGGCGCCGAGGTGCCCATCGACGTCGAACCCATGCGCCTCGCCCCCTTGCTCGGCGCCGCCGCCCTCGCACTCTCCGCCGCCCACGTGGACGTCACCGCCACCGTCGTCGACCGCATGGCCACCTCCTACGACCGCCTCGTGTCGCTCGCCACTCCCGAGACGTCCACCCCCACTGGCGATAGCGCCGCGCCCGCGCCGGGTCGCTGACCCACCCAACCGCTCCCCCGCCCAGCCCATGATGGAACCCCAGCACTCAGCTAATCCTGATAATCTTAGAACAGCCTAAGATTTCTACTTGCACCAAAGACGGACGCCCCTAAGCTCCCGCACCGTTCGAAAACCGGTCCCGTTGGAGCCCCACCCCCCATGCACCGCCTCCCCACGTTCGCCCACGCCTTCACCTGCCTCGCCCTGCTCCTGGGTTTCTGCCTCCCGACGGGCGCCGCCAGCGCCGTCCCTCCCCTCCGGGTGGTCGCCACCACCACCCTGGTCGCCGACCTCGTCCGCGTGGTCGGTGGCGATCGTGTCCAGGTCCAAAGCCTCATGGGCCCGGGTGTCGACCCTCACCTCTACAAAGCCTCTGCCGGCGACATGTCCGCCCTCGGCTCGGCGCGGGTGATCTTCTTCACCGGTCTCAAACTCGAAGGGCGCATGGAGGATCTGTTGCGCCGGATGGGACAACGTGGACGCCAGGTGGTGGCGGTCGCCGATGCCATCCCTTCCGATCAACTCCTGCGCAAGGAGGGCGCCGAAGGTCACCCTGATCCGCATGTCTGGGGGGATCCGCGGCTCTGGTCGCTCGCCATCACCCCGGTGCGCGACAGCCTCACTGCCGCCGATCCTGAGGGCGCCGCCGCCTACGCCGCACGCGCCGCGGCCTACCGCACCCAACTCGACACGCTCCACCAATGGGCCGCATCCCGGATCGCCACCATCCCGAAACCCCAGCGCGTGCTGATCACCAGTCACGATGCCTTCGCCTACTTCGGCCGGGCCTACGAACTGGATGTCGTCGCCGTCCAAGGCATCTCGACGGTGGCCGAAGCCGGCCTCGCCGACATCACACGGGTCGCCGATCTGGTGAAGCAACGCGGCGTCAAAGCGGTGTTCGTGGAATCCAGCGTGCCGCCAGGCACCATCCAGCGCATCAGCAAGGACGCGGGAGCCCGGGTGGGGGGCGAACTCTTCTCCGATGCGCTGGGCACCCCCGGGGAGATGCACGAGGCGGGCGGCGAACGCTATGACGTCGGCACCTACCTCGGCATGCTCAAGCACAACGTCAACTCGGTGGCCGACGCCCTGCGATGACTCCCGCGCCCCCTCCTGCTCCGCCCCTCGAGATCCACGACCTGACCGTCGCCTACGATCGTCGCCCCGTCCTGTGGGGCATCGATGTGGTCGTCCCGGCCGGCAAACTGGTCGGGATCATCGGTCCCAACGGCGCCGGGAAATCCACCCTGATCAAGGTGTGCATGGGACTCGTCCCCCCCGCCAGCGGCTGGGTGAAGCTCTTCGGTGACCCCCTCGAACGCGCCCACCGCCGCGTCGGCTACGTGCCTCAGCGCGAGTCCGTCGATTGGGATTTCCCGGTCAACGTCATGGACGTCGTACTCATGGGGCGCTACGGCAAACTGGGCTGGTTCCGACGTCCGCGTCGCGAGGACCGCGAAGCCGCCCGTGCCAGCCTCGACAAGGTGGGCATGCTGCCCTACGCGAACCGCCAGATCGCCAACCTCAGCGGCGGCCAGCAACAGCGCGTTTTCCTCGCGCGCGCCCTCGCCCAGGACAGCGACCTTTACTTCATGGACGAACCCTTCGCCGGCGTCGATGCCGCGACCGAGGCGGCCATCATCACCCTGCTCCACGAGTTGCGTGACCGCGGCAAGACCATCCTGGTCGTGCACCACGACCTGCCCACCGCCCGCAACTACTTCGATCTGCTCATGCTCATCAACATGCGACTCGTCGGGTTCGGGCCCACGGATCAGATGTTCACCACGGAACTCCTCCAGAAGACCTACGGCGGACGCCTGACCATCCTGAGCGAAGTCGCGGAGGCGGTGCGCGAAAAAGGTTACCCCTGAGCCGCCCTGCTTCAGCCTCCGGACTGTTTGCCCTCCCGCGACCCCGCCGGCGCGAGGTGAGCACACGTCCGTCCTACGCCCGGCTTCTGCCGTGCCTGCTGGTCCTTTCATTGCTCCTGCCGATCACCGCCCTGGCCGCCTCCGCGGGCGGGAGCTGGGAGGATCCGGCGGGGTTCCTGGGGCGGACGTTGCGCTTTCTCTCCCTGCGCGATCCCGCCGTGCGATTCGCCGTCGCCGGCGCCGCGCTGCTCGGCATTTCGTGCGGACTCCTGGGCACGTTCCTCGTGGTGCGCAAACTCGCGTTGGTGGGTGACGCCGTCTCCCATGCCGTCCTCCCCGGAGTGGCCGCCGGCTTCCTCTGGAGCCAGACCAAAAGTCCCGTCGCCATCTTCGTGGGCGCCGTCCTGGCCGGTCTCCTGGGCACTCTCACCGTCGGCTGGATCCGGCGGACCACCCGCCTCAAGGAGGACGCCGCGTTGGGGCTCGTCCTCGCCGGCTTTTATGCCGTGGGAATCTGTCTGGTCACGATGATCCAACGCCTGCCCACGGGAAATAAGAGCGGCATCGACAAGTTCCTTTTCGGACAAGCCGCCGCCATTGGTTCCGGCGATCTCGCCCTCATGGGTGTCGTCACCGTGCTCTCCATCCTGGCCACGACACTCGCTTACAAGGAGCTCCTGATCTCCAGCTTCGACGCCGCCTTCGCGCGCGCCATCGGACTCCCCGTCCGTCTCCTCCACGAGGCGCTCATGCTGCTGCTCGCCTTCACCATCGTGAGCGCACTCCAAGCGGTCGGCGTGGTCCTGGTCTCCGCCATGCTCATCACCCCCGCCGCGACTGCATATCTGCTGACGAACCGCCTGCACCGCATGCTGATCCTCGCCGCGGGCCTCGGCCTGATCACCGGCATCACTGGGTGTTTCCTCTCGTTCCTCGGCAACAACCTGCCCACCGGCCCACTCATCGTCGTGAGCGCCACCTTCCTTTTTGGCCTCGCCTTCCTGTTCTCCCCCCAACAAGGCGTGGTGGTGCGCTGGGCTCGGCGACGGGCACGACGACACCGCGTGGCGCGCGAAAACACGCTCAAGACTCTCTATCACGTGCTCGAGTCCCGCAGCTTCCACGGCGACGACGTCAGCCTGGGCGAACTCGCTCAGCGCCGACGCGAGACGCTCGAAGACGCCGCCCGCGAAGCCCAGGCCCTCGTCCGCCACCGCCTCGCGCGACTTCATCCGGACGGTCAATCGCTCATCCTCACCGAGGCCGGACGCCAACGCGCCTCGGAACTCGTGCGCAACCACCGGCTCTGGGAGCTGTACCTTACCCACGCCGCCGACATCTCCGCGGACCACGTCCACGAGGACGCCGAGAAAATTGAGCACGTCCTCGGCGAAGAGGTCGTCCGCAAACTGGAACTGCGCCTGAACTACGCCGATACCGACCCGCACGGCCGCCGCATCCCGGTGCCCCGCGCCGCCTCACGCCCGAACCCCGAACCGGGCGCATCCCGGGACCCCTTGCCCCCCGCCGCGCCATGAGCTCCCTGGTCCCGGATTTCGATGTGCAACGCGTCCTGGTCACCCCCTGGACGAGCGATGCGACCATGAATGGGTGGATTGTGCTCATGGGCTTCCTGGTGGCCACCACGTGCGGGTGGGTCGGCCAGTACCTGCTGCTTCGCCGCATGGCCCTCATGGGTGATGCCCTCAGTCACAGCATCCTTCCCGGCCTCGCCGGCGCCTTCCTCATCGCCAGCTTTCTCAACCCCGGGACGGCCGACGGAGCCGGCAACGCACGAGGAGCCACCGTCATGTACCTCGGTGCCCTCGCCGCCGCACTCGTCACCACGCTCCTCATCCACTGGTTGCACACCGCCTCACGCGTCAAACAAGACGCCGCCATCGGCATCGTCTTCTCCGGCCTCTTCGCCCTGGGCGTGATCCTCATCACCGTGTTCGCCGATCAGGTGGATCTCGACGCCGACTGCGTGCTCTATGGCGAGATCGGCACGGTGGGGTTCACGGATTATTTCCAACTCTCCGGACGCGACGTCGCGCCCCTGCCCGTGGCGCGCATGGCGATCGTGGCCCTGCTGACGTTCGCCTGGATCCAGCTCTTCTATAAGGAACTGCTGGTCAGTTCCTTCGATCCCGGACTCGCCTCCTCGCTCGGCATCCGCGCCAACTGGGTGCACGGCGTCCTCATGCTCTGGCTCTCCGTGGTGATTGTCAGCGCCTTCGAATCCGTGGGCGCCATCCTGGTCGTGGCCATGCTCATCGTTCCCGGCGCCACCGCCTCCCTGCTCTCCACGTCGCTGCCCCGGATCTTCAGCCTCATCGTGCTGCACGCCGCGATCTCGTCGCTATTCGGACTGCACCTCGCCCTCTGGCTCGATTGCTCGATCGCCGGGGCCATGGTGGTGACGGGCTGCGGCCTCTTCGTCCTGGCCTGGCTCTCCCACGTGATCCGAGTCCGGCGCGCACGTCACGCCAGCCTCCCCCAGGACGCCCCACCCGGCACCCTGGCCAGCCCGTCCGTCACGCCAAACCCGCCGTGACGCGGATGATCTCCCGCAAGGTCGTACGCGGCCGGTAGCCGGTGACGCGCTCCAACTTCTCCAGCGAAGGCCGGCGTCGGAGCATGTCCTCGAACCCAGGCGCATACGCCTGCTCGTAGGGGATCGACTCCACCCGGGAAGCCGACCCCAACTCCGCAATCACCCGCCCCGCCAGGTCGAGGATGGAAACCTCCTCGTCGTTCC
>JADLFD010000245.1 GCA_020845805.1 Verrucomicrobiales bacterium
AGCACGCGGAGGGTGCGCTCACCGGGACGGTGCGGCCATTCCTTGGCGGGGAGACGGATTGCGCCATCATGATCGGGAAGCGGCGGCGGCGTCGGAAGTGTCCCCCCGGGGATGGGTTGGGGGAGGACCAGAGCGAGGAGGGCGAAGCTCAAGCGGCGGCGGAATGCGCGCGGTGACCCGGACGAGAACAGCAAGGAGGGGTTCATCGGGGGGGGAGGACCGGGGGCACCGGCTCGACGCGCCTAGAGTTCGGGGGGGAGGCGCTCCGGGGCAAGCTTCGTGCGGAGGGGGGAGCTGGGGCGGTGGGCTGGACCGAACCCGGACCAGGCGTGGTCCGGGATTTGGTGGGGGTTTCCGGAATCGGACCAGCCACCCCGGGTGGAAAGGAGGTCGTGCCAGGGACATGGGGAAATGAGGGGGATTCCGTGCTCGGGAGAGTCGGATCGCGGCGGGGGTGGCTCTGGCATGGCTTGTGCGAATGGGGAGGAGCACTGAGCGGGCTTGTGTTGCGGAAGCAGCTGCGAAGCGCGAGTGCGAGACAACGACACTGCCGGGTGATGGGGCTGGAAGGTCTGGCCAGATCGACGCGGCGGACAACGAAGAGAACCAATGAATCAACAAGGTCAGAACTCGGGATCCTTCAACCGCAACCTGCTCGCGCTCGCACTGGGCCTCGGCGTGGCGCTCTCTGGAGTCAGCGCGGTGGCGGCCGGCAAGAACGGTGGCGGCGGCAGCGGTGGTGGTGGCGGCGGGTCGGTCAAGGTGTCGGAAGGCCGGGTGACGGGGTACGTCACGGCGATCGACTACGTGAACAAGACCATCACGATTGGTGCCTCCTACTACGGATCCGGAGTGCTGAAGGTGGACTCGAACACCAAGATCTCGATGAACACCGTCAACTGCACCTTCGAAGACCTGAAGCTCGGGGATTGGATCGAGGCGCGCTACGACTTCTCCACGCGCACGGCGACGAAGCTTTCTGGCACGGGCAGTGCCAGCTGATTCCTGGTACCAGGGAGAACGAACTGCCGGCGGCCCATGGGTGGGTGCCGCCGGCAGTTCCATGTCTGGATCGCGCGCGGATTTCGTAAGGGTCGGGCTCGGTGGGGGCAGGGGTGTGGGTCTATGCGCGGGCTTGACCGCCGGGGAGCTTGCGCGTAGTTCCTCGCGCGTGCGGTCACTGATTGCCAAAGCTATCGGCCTCGTTCGGGCTTGCTCCGTATGGCGCGCCCGGGCGGCAGCCGGCGGTTTGGCGTGATTGGCGCGCGAACTTCCGGGGGCCGTGGGGCTGGCCGGAGTTCACGTTGATCTTCCCGTCCTTCCCTTGGGCTTCCGGTCGGAACTCCCGACCTGAATGGAACCGAAGAATCTGTCAGCCGAGAAACGCGGTGTCTTCCTGATGCTGGTGTCGGTGGTCTTCTTTGCCGCCAACGTCCTGGTGTTGCGCGCCGTATCATTGCGGGTACCGGAGGCGGATGGGTATGCGGCTTCGGTCTTTCGCGGGTGGGTGGGATTGCTGGTGGTGGTGGTGGTGTACCGAGGCCGTGGTTTTGAACCGTGGCGGTTGGTGCAGCGTCCGCTCTTGCTGGCCCGAGGCTTGGTGGGAGCGGCGGGCATCCTCCTGTTCTATGTCACGATCGAGCACTTGGGTGCCGGGCGGGCGGTGATCCTCAATCTGACCTACCCCATCTTCGGTGCGGGGATGGCAGCGGTGTGGTTGCGGGAGGGGGTGACGGCGCGGGCGTTGGTTTGGATGGGCGTGGCGCTGGTGGGGTTGGGCGTGTTTTTTGCGGACGGCCTGGCCGCTGGGACGGGTGTGACGCGATACGAGGTGCTGGCGTTGCTGGGCGCCCTGGTGGCGGGTGCGGCGGTGGTGCTCATCCGTCTCCTGAGTCGCACCGAACATGCGGCGACCATTTACGCCTCCCAATGCGTGTGGAGTTTCCTGGTGGCCTTGCCGTTGGCGGGCGGAGCGGTGTGGAGTCTGCCGCTGTGGGTGATGGGGACCTTGGTGGCGGCGTCGCTGCTGGTGACCGTGGGGCAGCTCGCGCTCACCCGTGCGTTCCGCGATCTCTCGGTGGCCAAGGGGTCGTCCATCCAGATGCTGCTCCCGCTGGCGACGGGGCTGGGCGGGGTGGCGTTCTTCGGGGAGCGTTATGTCTGGACCGAACTGGCCGGAGCCCTGGTCACCCTGGGGGCCACGTGGGCGGTGGTTCGCGAACGGGGAGGGCCGCCGCGTGCGGTCGGGGCGACGGCGGCGCGCCCGGCGTCGTCGTGACAAATCAAATCTTCGCTTGGCCGAGGTGCACACGGTCGCGCAGCCTTCGAGGATGATTCACGCGAGAGTATGGCTGGTGGCCGCCTGGCTGGGGATGAGCGGCGCCCTGGGCCGGGCGGAGACGGCGCGCGGCGTGGTTTTCGAGGACACGAATGGCAACGGACGGCGCGAAGCGGGGGAGCGTGGGTTGCGCGGCGTGCGGGTCTCGAACCAGCGCGAGGTGACGGTGACCGATCGCGAGGGACGCTGGGAATTGCCGGTGGAGGACGACACGGTGGTGTTTGTGGTCAAGCCGCGCGGCTATGCGCCGCCGGTGAACGAGCAGCAACTGCCGCGATTCTTTTACATCCACAAACCGAAGGGCTCCCCGGCGAGCTTGAAGTACCCGGGGGTGGCGCCCACTGGACCGTTGCCGGCGTCGATCGATTTTCCCCTGCGCCGGCAGACGGAGCCGCGGACCTTCAAGGCGGTGTTCATGGGGGACACCCAGCCGCGCGACGTGCGGGAGGTGAACTACTTCAAGGACTCGATCGTGCCGGAGTTGGTGGGGACGGATGCCGCGTTTGGGGTGACACTGGGCGACGTGGTGTTCGACGACCTGACGGTCTTCGAACCGCACAACGCGGCGGTTGCGCTGATCGGCATCCCCTGGTGGAACGTGATCGGCAACCACGACATCAACTATGATGTGCCGGACGATCGCAGCTCCAACGAGACCTTCACGCGCATTTACGGTCCCAACTATTTCTCGTTCGACCATGGACCCGTGCACTTCATCTCCCTGGACGACGTGGAGTGGGGTGGGGCCAAGCCGGCGGGAACCGGGGAGTACCGGGCGGGCCTGGACGCGCGGCAGCTGGAGTTCGTGAAGAATGATCTGGCGCTGGTCCCGGACGATCAACTGGTGGTGCTGATGATGCACATCCCGCTCACCGAGGTGGGAAACCGGGGTGAGCTTTATCGCCTGATCGAGAAGCGGCGGTACGCGCTGTCCATCTCCGGGCACACGCACTGGCATGAGCACCGGTTCATCACCGCGGAGGACGGCTGGCGGGGAAAGGAACCGCATCATCACATCGTGACCGTGACCGCCTGCGGCAGTTGGTGGACCGGGGCGCCGAATGAGGCGGGGGTACCGCATGCGACCATGCGCGACGGGGCTCCCAATGGGTATGCCCTGGTGACTTTCGACGGCCATCGCGCGGAACTCACCTTCAAGGCGGCGGGGCAGCCGATTACCAAGCAGATGAACGTGATGCTCCCCGCGGCGGTGTCCGCCGCGAGCGGGGACCGGGCGTGGATGCACGTCAACGTGTATGACGGCTCCGATCGTTCGCGGGTCGAGTTCCGAGTGGATGGTCGCGGAGCCTGGGAGCAGATGGTGCGCGTGGCGGAGCGTGATCCGAGCTTCGTGGCGCGGAAGCAGGCGGAGGAGGCCCACCCGCCCGCCATCCCGCCGTATCGCAAGATGAGCGACCCGATTGTCTCCCCGCATCTGTGGAAGGCGGCGCTGCCCCGGCTCGTTGCGGGAGAGCACCGCATTGAAGTGCGCACGCGCGATCTCCACGGCCGCGTGTTCCGCGAGGAACACACGCTGACCGTCGGGCCGTAGCGGCCCTGGATGACCCAAAAGGGCCGGAAGAGGAGGCCGGAAGTCCGGGGGAAACCCGGGATGGAGCGGCGGGCCGCGGGCGGTCACCCGGAGGTCAGGGCGGCGCGGGCGTCCACGAGGCCGCCGGTCTTCTCCAGGTAGTAGTCGTAGCCACCAGGGTAGGGGGTGATGCGGCCGGAGTTCACGTGCAGGACGCGGTTGGCGAGGTGGCGGATGAAATGCACGTCGTGGGAGATGAAGACCAGCGTGCCTGAGTACTTTTCGAGGGCGAGCGTGAGCGATTCGACGGTGAAGATGTCGAGGTGCGTGGTCGGCTCGTCCATGAGGAGGAGGTTGGGGGGATCGACCAGGAACTTGATGAGGTTGAGCCGGGTTTTCTCGCCGCCGCTGAGCACCGCGGTTTTCTTGAATATCTCTTCTTTGCGGAAGAGGAAGGAGCCGAGGATGGCGCGGGCATCGTCGTCGCGGAGCGCCGGTGCCGTGGCGAGCACCTCGTCGAGGACCGTGCGGTCGGGGTCGAGGGACGCGGCGCGGTGCTGGCTGAAGTAGCCGATTTTGGCGTTGTGGCCGAGCTTGCGCTCGCCGCGCTGGAATTCGACCACCCCGGCGAGGATCTTGAGCAGGGTGGACTTGCCGGCGCCGTTGGGGCCGACGAGGACCGTGCGCTCGCCGCGTTCGATGATGAGGTCGAGCCCTTCGTAGACCGACGTGTTGCCGTAGGCCATGTGGATTCCTTCGAGCATGACGGCGCGCTGGCCGCCGCGCGGGGGCTCGGGGATCTGGAAGCGGAAGGGTTTCTTGGGCGGGGTGGGCTTCTCGATCTGCTCCATGCGCTCGATCTGCTTGAGTTTGGCCATGGCCTGCGACGCCTTGGAGGCCA
>JADLFD010000246.1 GCA_020845805.1 Verrucomicrobiales bacterium
GCGTGAGATGATCGAGACGCAGGCTCGGCCGCTCGCGGGGTGCTTGGTCGAGTGTCTTGATGGCAAACGTTTTTCGCGACCAGACGGCGCCTTCGACACGGGCGCGTTCGAAGGACTGGAGATAGCGCTTCGCGGTGCAGGGCCAGGTCATTTCCCGGCCCAGTTTGTAGGCGGCCTGGCGCAGGGCATGCCGGCGGGTGTCATCGCGCAGCAGGCCGATGACTTCCCGGGCGATGGCCTTGGCGTCGCGGAAGGGCACCAGCACCCCCCGCCCCTCGGCCAACAACTCGGCCGCGTGCCAGTAGGGGGTCGACACCACCGCTTTTCCCGAGCCGAAGGCGTAGGCCAGGGTCCCGGAGGTGACCTGGGCCTCATTGTGATAGGGGGTGAGATAGAGGTCTGCCGCGCCGATGAACTCCTTGAGTTCGTCGATGCCGACGAACCGGTTGTGGAAGATCACGTGCTTCTGGACGCGGTTCTTCTTGGCGAGTCGCTCCAGGCTGAGCCGGTAGGATTCGCCGTGCTCGCGGACCAGGCTGGGATGGGTGGCACCCAGAACGATGTAGACGACGTGGGGAAACGCCTCGAGGATTTCGGGAAGGGCCTGCAGCACTTCTTCCACGCCCTTGTTGGGAGAGAGAAGCCCGAAGGTCAGCAGGACCAAGCGCCCTTCCACGCCGAACTGATCCTTGTAGTAGTTCGGGTCCACGAACGGCATGTCCGGGATGCCGTGGGGGATCACGTCGATGCGATGCGCGGGGGCCTGGTAGATCTCCTGCAGCATCTGGTTGCCGCGTTCGGTCATCACCACGAGACGGGTGGAACGCGCGATCAGTTCCTTCACCACCCGGCGCTGTTCCGCGCTGGGATCGCGCAGGACAGTGTGCAGTGTGGTGACCACCGGGGTGCGCAACTCCCTCAGGAGGGCCAGCAGGTGCCCGCCCGCCAGGCCGCCGTAGATTCCGAACTCATGCTGCACACAGACCAGGTCCGCGTTGCCGATGTTCAGGAACTCGGCGGCTCGCTGGTAGGACGGGAGATCCTGCTCCTCGATCTCGAAGCGCACGGTATTGGGATAGTCGTACCCGCTGGCCAGGTCGTTGACCGGGACGGCAAAACACTGGCTCTGCGGGTGCTCGGTCGCCACGGCCGAAAGCAGGTCGGCGGTGAAGGTGGCGATGCCGCATTGACGCGGAGGATAATCGCCGAGGAAGGCGATCTTTCGGATTTCAGAGGCGGGTTCCACAAGGAGCTCCGGCAAACATTCCCCGTGCCGCGCGTTTCCTGCCATGGGGTGAATACCCTATCGTGCTCCCGCCAGGGTCGTTCCAGGATCAGGATGTGGGCACGACTCTTTCTGCCAAGCTGAGGCCCGGCGCGGGATTTCTTCGCGTGCCGGCGCACGAGCCAATCCCGTCCGAGGGCCGCCCCGGGGGAGCGGAGCGGAACGCTGGAGACGCCGAGGGTTCGGAGGCCCAGGCGCCGGCAGGTTCCGTGGAATCCGCCCTTCCGGATCCGGCCCAATGCCGCGTGGACCGGATCGGCCAGTCGCACCATGCGGCCTGCCTGGTCCGGCACCCGGCGCGATGCCAGTACGCCCTGGGATTTGGCGAGGGGCATTTCTGCCAGCATCCCGAGCGTGATCATTTTGGACCGCCCGCGGCTTCGGTTCCCGCCTGGGAGCCCTAGTCTCTGCTCGTGGGGCGCGCTCTTCTGTTCTGAGATGCGGCGAGAGAGGTCCTGGAGTGCTTGGGGATCGTCCGTGCCGGCGGGCGAGGGCAGGTAGGGTATTACCCTATCGACTTCTCTCATTACCGGGGGGAGGGTTGAAGCAGACCACAAGCCCGCCTTCGGGTGTGACGCATTCGGCGGCCCTCCAGAGAAGGAATAGGGAATGGCCAAGCCACGTCTCCGGGGGATGGGCGGCCGCGGTGGTCTGGGGCTCGCCATGCTCACCCGCGCCTCTTCCTGGTGCGGACTTGGGCCGATCCACGATGTCATGAAGAAGCCTTCCCCCACGCGGAGGAGCCCCGACGTTGTCCCCGTTTGCGCGACGCGTCGCGAGACGGGCGCCAGCCAATTCCCGATCGTGGGTGTGGGCGCCTCGGCGGGCGGACTCGAGGCCTTGGAGGAGTTCCTCGGCCACGTGCCCGAGGGGTCGGGTTGGGCGTTCATCATTGTGCAGCATCTGGATCCGACGCGTCGGGGGATGCTCCCCGAGTTGTTGCGCCGTTCGACGGTCATGAAGGTGGTGCAGGTCAAGGACCGCACGCGGGTCCAGCCGGACCGGGTGTATGTCATCCCGCCCAACAAGGATCTTTCGTTTCGCCGCGGGGTGCTGCATTTGCTGGAGCCCACGGCGCCGCGTGGGCAGCGGCTGCCGATCGACTTTCTCTTCCGCTCGCTGGCCCGGGATCTGCACGCGCAGAGCATCGGCGTGATTCTCTCGGGCATGGGATCGGACGGCACCCTCGGCGCGCGCGCGATCAAGGAGCAGGCGGGGTTGATCGTCGTGCAGGAGCCGGGGACAGCCCGGTTCGACAGCATGCCGCGCAGTGTGGTGAGTGCGGGGTTGGCGGACGGGGTGGCTCCGGTCAAAGAGATTCCCGCGCGGATTCTCTCGCATCTCAAGCACCTCCCGGTGGTCTCCCAGGTCTCCGCGGAACCGCCGGAGGCCTTGGTGCGAAACGCGTTCGACCAGCTGATTGTCCTCCTGCGGGCCCGGACTGGGCAGGATTTTTCCCACTACAAGCGCAACACCCTTCATCGCCGGATGGAGCGCAGGATGGGCATCCATGCCCTGCGCCGTCCCGCCGCGTACCTGTGCTACCTGAAGGAGAATCCGCAGGAAGTGGATCTGCTGTTCAAGGAGCTCCTGATCGGCGTGACGCGGTTCTTTCGGGATACGGAGGCCTGGGAGCAGTTGGCGACGCAGGTGCTCCCGGGGATGCTGGCGGGTCGCGTTCCGGGACGGTCCTTGCGGGCCTGGGTGCCGGGGTGTTCGACCGGCGAGGAGGCGTACTCGCTGGCCATCGCCTTCCGCGAGGCGACGGAAGCGCGGGGAGCGCCGGGGGAGGTGGCGCTCCAGATCTTCGCCACCGACCTCGATCCGGATGCGATTGAGAAGGCGCGGCAGGGGCTCTTTGCGGAGAGCCTGGCGGCGGATGTCTCCGCGGCGCGCCTGGCCCGGTTTTTCACCCGCGAGGAACGCGGGTATCGGGTGCAGAAGTCGATCCGGGAGATGGTGATTTTCGCGCCGCAGAACCTGGTCATGGATCCGCCGTTCACCAAGCTCGACCTGTTGTGCTGTCGCAACCTGCTGATCTATCTCACCCCGGAAGTGCAGGCGAAGCTCATCCCGCTGTTTCACTACAGCCTCGCGCCGGGCGGGATCCTGTTTCTTGGGATCGCGGAGACGATCGGGAAATTCACGGGGCTCTTCACCTCGCTGGCCGGCAAGTCC
>JADLFD010000247.1 GCA_020845805.1 Verrucomicrobiales bacterium
CCCAGGATGGATTCGAGCAACGCGCGGATGCGCGTTGGGCACGGCGGGCAGCCGGGCAGGAAGTGGTCCACGGGAATCACCTGGTGCACAGGAATGGCGCGTTCCAGCAGGCGTGGCACGATGCCCGGCGCATACGGGAGGCCCGGCCGGGTGTCAGCCAGTTCGACATAGGCCCGCTGCAGCACCACCTCCGGACCGCCCAGGGCGTTGCGCATGCCGACCACGTTGGTGGTGACGGCACAGTCGCCGAACGCCACCACCACGCGGGTCCGGCGGCGGAGGGTGTGCGCCATCTCCAGGTGTTCCTCGGTGCAGACGGCGCCTTCGATCAGGGCCAGATCCACGCCCTCGGGATAGACCTTGGTGTCAACCAATGGGCCGTACACGTAGTCCACCTTCCCGGCCAGATCGAGGACCCACTCGTCGAGGTCGAGAAACGACATGTGGCACCCGGAACAACCGCCGAACCAGGTGGTGGCGAGTCTTACACGTTCCATTGCTTCTTCTCCCGCGCGTTGACCAGGAACTCCAACCGCGTGCGATCGCGTTCCATTTCGCCGGCGGTCGCGCCGCGCCGGAAGAGCGCTCCCGTGGGGCAGGCTTCCACGCATTTTCCGCAGGCCGTGCAGGTCTCGGAGCCGCCCCAGGGCTGGTTGAGATCGCTGATGATCCGCGAGTGCGTGCCGCGGCCCGAGACGTTCTTGGTGCCGGCTCCTTCAATGTGCCAGCACACACGCACGCACCGCGTGCAGAGAATGCAGCGGTTGTGGTCCATCCCGAACCGCGCATGCGTGAGGTCCACGTGCAGGGCGGGCCATTGATACTCGAAGCGCACGTGGTCCATGCCCTGGGTGTAGGCCATGGTCTGGAGTTCGCAATGCCCGTTGGAGACACAGGCCGCGCACACGTGGTTCCGTTCGGCGAACAGGAGCTCGAGGATGATACGCCGGTACTTGCGCAGCCGTTCCGAATCGGTGCGCACGTCCATGCCTTCCGCCACCAGGGTGGTGCAGGCGGGGAGGAGCTTGGGGGAGCCGGCGAGTTCGACGAGGCACATGCGACAGGCGCCCACGTCGTAGATACCCTCGAGATGACAGAGGGTGGGGATCGTGATCCCCGCGTCCCGCGCGGCACTCAGCAGGGTCGTCCCCTCTTCCGCGCTCACCTGCTTGTTGTCGATGGTCAGGGTTCGAACAGCCATGGCGCACTCCTGGGCATGGGAACCGGCTTCACGTGGCCCGCGGTTTCTCCGCGACGGGTTCGGAAGGCACCGGACGCGCGCCGTCGAGCAACAACTCGTCGTACTCCTTCCGGAAGAATCGCAGGGTGCTCAGCACCGGGTTGGGGGCGGTCTGTCCCAGCCCGCAGAGACTGGTGTTCTTCACGAAATCGCAAAGCTCCTCGAGCTGGGTGAGGTCCCGGGAGGTCCCCTTCCCCGCGAGGACCTTGGCCAGCAGGCCGTGGATCTGCACGGTGCCGGTGCGGCACGGGATGCATTTCCCGCAGGATTCATCCATGCAGAACTCCATGAAGAACCGCGCCACGTCGACCATGCGCGTGGAGTCGTCCATCACGATCATGCCGCCCGAACCCATGATCGAACCGAGCTTGGTCAGCGATTCGTAGTCCACCGGCGTGTCCAGGTGTTGCGCGGGGATGCAACCTCCCGACGGACCCCCGGTTTGCACGGCCTTGATGGTCGCGCCTTCGGGGGCGCCCCCGCCCATCTCCTCGACGATGGTGCGCATGGGCGTGCCCATGGGCACCTCGATCAGACCGGTGTTGCGAATCTTGCCCGCCAGCGCGAAGACCTTGGTCCCCTTGCTGCGCTCCGTGCCGATCCCGGCAAACCACGCACCGCCCCGGCGCAGGATGGCCGGCACATTGGCGAAGGTCTCAACGTTGTTGATCAGGGTCGGAGAGTTCCACAGCCCGCTTTCGGCGGGGAACGGCGGCCGTGGCCGCGGCGTGCCGCGTTTGCCCTCCACCGAGGCCATGAGTGCCGTCTCTTCGCCACACACGAACGCTCCCGCGCCGATGCGTAGATCCACGTTGAAATGGAAGGGCGACTCGAACACCGCGCTTCCCAGCACCCCCAGCTTGCGCGCCTGGCTGATGGCGGTCTGCAACCGCGCGATGGCCAGGGGGTATTCCGCCCGCACGTACACGAAACCCTGGTCGGCGCCCACCGCATAGGCCCCGATAGCCATGCCCTCCAGCACGCTGTGCGGATCGCTCTCCAGCACGCTGCGATCCATGAAGGCGCCGGGATCCCCCTCATCGGCGTTGCACACCACGTACTTCTTCGCGCCGGCCGCCTTCTGCACGGTGGCCCACTTCAATCCCGTGGGATAACCCGCCCCGCCGCGCCCACGCAGGCCGCTGGTGAGCAGTTCATCCACCACCGCCTTGGGGGTCATCTCGTGCAGCACCTGGTGCAATGCCTGGTATCCCTCCGCGGCGATGTAGGATTCGATGCGGTTCGGGTCCACCACACCGCTATTGGCGAGGACGATGGAGTGCTGCTTGGTGAAGAACGGGTGCTGCGGATCACCACGCGAAACCTTCGCCGTCGCGCCGTTCAAGGCGTCCACGATCGCTCCGGCCTCCTCCGGAGTGACCTTCTCGTACATGATATTGGCCGGGTCCACCTGCACCAAGGGACCCTGGCAGCAGAGACGCAGGCAGCCCACGCCCCGCACTTCGACCTGTTCCGCCAGCCCGGCATCGTACACGGCGCGTTCCAGGCGTTCCTTCACCGCCTCGCCTCGGGAAGACAGGCATCCCGCGGCGGTGCAACATCGGATGCAAATGGGCTTCCGCGCGGACAACTCCTTGTCCTTGAGCGCGAGCAGATCCTTAAGGTCCATGCGCGCACCATCCTTTCACGCGTTCCAGCGCGACTTCCGGAGTTTGCCGCGGCGTCACCGTCCCGTCGTACACCACCGCCGGCGCGATACCGCAGGCGCCGATGCAACGCGCCGTCACCAGCGAGAGTTGTTTGTCCGGCGTGGTTTCGCCCGCCTTGATGCCGGCGCGATCCTCGATGGCGCGCAGCACACGATCCGCACCCTTCACGTAACAGGCGGTGCCCATGCACACCACGCACGTGTGCGCGCCCTTCGGTTTGAGGGTGAAGAAGTGGTAGAAGGTCGCGACCCCGTACACCCGGCTGGGAGGCAGCTTGAGGTGATGCGCCACGAACAGCATCAGGCCGTCGTCGAGAAACCCGAACAACTCCTGGGCCTTGTGCAGGATCTCAATCAACGCGTCAGCGCGGTGCTGGTGACGCTTCATGTGCGTCTCCAGGATCCTGAACCGCTTGTCGCCGCTGGCGTGCTCCAGCACCGCCGTCACCGCCCGCCTTTTTCCCGCCGAGGTCGTGGTCAGCATGGCCATCCCGCCGTGCCGCGTAGTTCTGGCCGCCCCAGTGGTGAGATGGTAAATGCAGCCGGGAGGCGAGAATCGCGGTGGGTGGTTGGGGGTGAAGCGTGAGCCCCGCTCCCCTGCCTTACTCCACCGCGCTTGGCCACTCCCTATCCGTTTTTGTTCCGTGAACGCCGCCCCGGAAACGGACCTAGCGCCGCAACCGAAAGATCCGCGCGGGATCGGTCCAGGGAATACTCACGCGGAAGCGCTCGCCGTCGCGCACCGGGAGCTCCCTCACCGGCAACCACCCGCCTCCGGTGGGGGGGCGCGATTCCAGCGTCGCCCCGGCGGTGGCCCACCAGGACAACATCAGCGCGTCCTGGCCGCGGGCAAAAAAGAGGCGCGGCGCCGAGTCCGCCACGGCGTCGCTGGTGCTCACCAGTTGCAGCTCCCCTGTCCCGGTCTTCACGAGGTCGTAGGTGAATCCGGGCGCCAATCCCAGCACCCGAACCGCTGCGAAGGCGTTCTCCACCCCTGCCCTTGCCCGCACCAGCGAGAACCGGTCCGCGCGCTTCGGCGCGAACCCATCGGCAAAAACCAGGACCAGCTCACCGCCCAGGCTCACCGTCCCCTCCACGTCGAGGACGTCGTATTCGGCCCCCGCGACGGAGCCGGCAATTTCACATTCCAAAATGCTGCCCTGCTGCAGCTCGGCGGAACCTCGGATGGCCAGGAGCCCCGGGGATGCACCGGGAGACGCCTTCCCGCCCGCCATGACTTCCACCCTCCCTATCACACGGCCAGAACCCAGGAGGGTGCCGCCTGTCCCCACCCGGACCACGCCGACTCCAGGAACACTGGCCGCACCCACCGTCACCCGCGCTCCCGTCGCGTCCAGACTCCCTTGGGATCCGATGGTGAGTTCCCGCCCTACCGAGACGAGCGCACCATTGGAACTCACTAGGGTACACGGACCGGCGGCTCCGCGGGCGAATCCGATCTGCAGGTCCTGGCCCGCCTCGACGCTCGCGGTGGCACCGTCCACGATCAGCGTCGCGGTCCCCGACGTGCGCGCGAATAAAAGGATATCCAGCGCCTCGAGGGTGCTTCCGTTGCGAATTTCCAGGGTCGCCTGCGAACCTGCTCCCCCGCCAACGATGATCGGCTGAGGCGTCACCAGCGCCCCGCCCCGCTCCATCGCCGCCTTACCGACCGAGCCGTCGTAAATCCCGACACTGAATCCAGCCTGCGGCCGGACCTGCGCCGTATCCGAAACCACCAACGAGCCGCGCCCCTGGAATTCTCCGACATCAAGACGGCCTGCGGCAGCGAGCCGGGTGCCGAGACCGGCGACCACCACTTGGTTGTCATGGAGGGACTGGCGTCCGATGGCCAGACGCCCGACCCTTCCCACCGCCCCTTGCTGGAGAACCAACGTCCCACGCCCCCCCTCGCCCACCAGCATCTCTCCGCTCACCCCCAGCGCGGAATCCGCCCCCGACACGGTGACACTGTTTTCCCGGTCGGCGCCCCCCAGACTCAACCGCGTCGCGGCCAATCCGGCCGCATCCTCGATGGTCACGCGACCACGGCCTCGGCCGCCCACAATCAAAACAGCGGGATCCATGGCGACGCGGCTACCTCGGCCGGCGAGGTACAGAGTCCCGTCCGAGCCGAGCTCACGCCCCAGCACCACCTCGGCCGCAGTGGCGATCTCCACGACGCCCCCCCCGTTCACCTGGAGCGAGCCCTTGCCTTCACCTCCGATCAGGAGAGCGCCTCCGTTCACAGGCGCCTGCAGGGTCCACCGGCTGCCCGCCCCACTTACCTGCCCCTGCCCGTCCGCACCTCGAAATATGCCGAACCCGCCCAAGCGCGACGTCAGAGCCGCCCCATTCAGCACGTTCAACTGTCCCTCGCCGCGCTGGCCCACCGCCAGGGCACCGCTGAGGGTGGCACGGCTGTTGGCATCGCGGACCTGCAGAAATCCGAAGCGTCCGGGAGTGTCCCCCAGGAAAACCTCACCAGCGGTCAGCTTCCCGCCATCAGACAACGTCACGCCCGTGTTCGAATAGAGATCTTCCGCCACCTCCAGGCTCCCCCCCGTCCAGGCGGATACGCCGCCGGTAACCAGTTCGGCGGTGGTCACGGCCAGCACCCCCCCGTCGTGCAACCGATAACTGCCGGTGGACGACACCAACTCCCGCACCTCCATTCGGCTTCCTTCTCCTTCAATGGTCGCCACAAAACTCAAATCACCCCGCCTCACCTGATGCGCGGTCAGCACCCCACGGTTCCGGATATGGAGTTCCGTCCCATGGTTGAGGTACGGGCCCGCGATCGCCCAGGTGCCCCCTTCAATGATCACGGGATGGTCGTCCTGAATCCCCTCCGCACATTCCCACCGCGCTCCGGACGCGACCCGGCCGTAGCCCCGAAATGCGCCGCTCACCTGCAGGCGCGTGCCCACCCCTTCCGCGTCCACAAAAACCCCCGCCGTCGAGGTGAGTTCCGCTCGTCCCGAATTGCGCAACCAAATCGAGACAAACGGGAGATCGCGGTCATGGCGCCACACGCCTCCGTCGCCCTGCACGCGGACGGTGAGCGCCCCGCGGCCCAAATCCAGATCCCGTGAGTGCACCACCGCGTTCCCGCGCACGACCAACTCACTCCCGAGTGGTTCGAGGGTGTTGATCTCGGCCTGCGCGCCTTCGAACACCGTCTGCGAGCCCAGTTGGAAACGCTGCACGTGCAGGGCGCCGGATCCCAGCATCGTAACCGGCGAACCCTGTCCAAAAAAGGTATCTACGGTGTAGGTCCCCTGGATCTCCAGAGTGGGCGACCCGGTGACCAACTCCCGCGTCGCTTGATCACCGGAAACGATCACCCGCGGCGATCCACTGATGGTGGCATCATCATTGGCCCCTGGAAACCGAGTGTATTGGGGAAAGTTCGGTCCGTGCCAGTTCTGGGGATTGTTGAAGTCCCCCGTCGCCACCAAGTTGTTCTCCCAACTGAAGCGGTCGCCCTGCGCGGCGGGGGAAGTGACGACGACGACCACCATCATGAGTAACAAGCGTCGAGCTTTCAGGCTGCCGGATTTCATGGAGGCTATTGCGCCGATCCTATCGCGCCGCGCGCCTCTGACAATGCCCGATCCAGGGCCTGTGCCCAACCTCGGCCCTCACGGCCCGGCGTTGCGCCGTTCGGTGAGGACACTTTGTTCCCAGCTTTCGAAACGACCATCCATGGCGGTCACTTCCTCGTACTGGCCATCTCCGAAGACATAGCCCCGCACCCATCCCCCGTCCGGCCGTTCGCGTGGCGTTCGCTCGCGCAGCAGGAGCGTGCGCACCCCGGCCGGGTTTGCGGCGTCGGCCACTACTCGGCCGGTGGGAAGGATCTCGAAGGCGTGGTGGTTCAGCTTCTGCTCCTGCATGGACTTCCACATCTCCAACCATATCGGCCGCATAGGTTCACTCTTCGCATCCCACGGGGTGGTCAGCCATTCCCCCACCTGCTCCCAGGACGGCGGGATTTGCCCTCCCCGCGCGTTGGCCACAGCGATCACCAACCCGGCGGAAGTCGACATGGCTTGGTCCACCCCGCGCGCCTGGTCCTCCGCCTGCATACGCGCCCGGATCAGGCGCGCCTCCCGCTGTGCCTCGGCTGCCTGAGTTCGCAAAGACTCCACGTTCTCTCCCGCAGCCAGGGCTTTGGCAGCCTCGGCGGCGGCGCGGCGCAGGTCGACGATTTCGCTCCGCAAGCGCAGCAGTTCCTCTCGATCCTGACGCAGGCGCACCCACTCCGCCTCGTCGGGCTCTCGACCGCTGGCCGGCGCACCGGAGTCGGCTTCCACGATCGTTGCCGCGATGCGATCGCCCGCTGCGCGCACCTTGGACTGGTATTGGCCCAATTCCCGCCGTTGGCGCAGACCAACGACAACCCCGGCCACGAGGACCGCCAAGGCAGGTAGGATCCGCAGCGCGATGCGCAGCATGACAGCTCAAGGGTTGGGAGTTGGGGCCGTGGTGGCGCCTCCCGCCGCCGGGTCCTCCAGGGTGGCCACGCCACCGAGTCTCCGTTCCTCCGCAGAGAAGTCCTCCGTGGCCGACTGGAGCAACTGCACCGAACCATCGATCAAGGCGTAAGCGCGCTCGAAGGTGCCGTCGGCACGCTGCCGCATGGCCTTCTCGCGCATCAGGAACAAGCCGGGCTCGTCCAGGGAGATCTTGCGTGGCTGGGGGTAGAACTCGAAGCGTTCGAGGGAACGAGCGGCCTCGGAATTCGTGTCGATGTTGGCGGCGAATTCCTCGAACGACTCCGGCAGTCGGTCCTCGTGGCTGGTGGAATAAATGCGAGCGGCCACGCCGAGGTGCATGAGTGCCTGGATGGCCTCGCGTCGGGCGGTGCGCAGTTTCACCTCGGCCTCCGCTTCCCCGCGGGTCTGTTGCGCACTTTGAAGTTCCTGCTGAGCAGCCTGAAGCGCCGCGCGGCCCGGAACCGCCAGGCTGGCGCGAAGATCCCCCGCCTCGGTTCGCAACCGTTCGAGTTCCGGCGCCAGCGCGCGCAGTTGATCCGCCTCCGCGGCTCGGGAATCAGCCACGTCGCCGGGGACGGGGATCGGCCGCGCCGCCCCCGCCGCACGATCCGCCTCAGCCTGAGCCCTGGCTGCCTTGAGCCGCTGCTGCTGCACAGTGAGCGGCACAAGGATCACGACGAGGGCCGCACCCGCGGCAAGCATGGGAGTTTTCATGGAGAGCACGAGAGAAGCGATGGCGGGGGAGGTTCCAACGGCG
Organism: Verrucomicrobiales bacterium; assembly: GCA_020845805.1. GTDB lineage: Bacteria > Verrucomicrobiota > Verrucomicrobiia > Limisphaerales > CAIMTB01 > CAIMTB01. Next base: position 8,169 of record JADLFD010000247.1, read on the forward strand.
GCAGGGGCCACCAGAGCAGCTTGGGCCAACGCACTCGCCGTCGCGCTGACGGCGAATCCCGTCGGGGCGAGCTCCAGGGCATGCGTGCCCAGGGTGGTGCCGAGGGACACCGCCGACGTGGTGAGGCCGCGGCTCGCCAGCACATCGCGCAGGCGCCCCAACGCGCGCTGGACCCGCATGCGCGCCGCATCCTCTGAGATCTCCAGCGCCTCCCCCACGGCGCGCAGGCTGTAGCCTTCGAAGAACCTCAGCAGAACCGCGATCCGGTCGTCCTCCCGCAGATGCGCCAGCGCCTCGTCGAGCACCGGGCGGAGCGCCATCCAGTCCGGAGCAGATTCCTCGTGCGATGATTCTTCCATGACCTGGGCCCTCTGTTCTCGCCGCGCGCGACGCGCTTCTTCTCGAACCTGCTTCCGCGCGAGGTGGCAGGTGGTGGTGTAGAGCCAGCCAGCGAGGGTGGGGTGATCGCGCAGGTCCCTGGCACGACGGGCCAGTTCGGTGAAGACACATTGCGCCACGTCCCGGGCCCTTGCTTCATCCCCGCCCAGACACCGCCGGGCCGCGGCAAAGACAAGGTCCACGTGCCGGCGGACCAACTCGGAGAAGGCCTCCTCAGCCCCCGCCTCGGCGTAGCGTCGCAACAACTCGGAGTCCAGTGATGTCGGGTCTGACATGGCGGCGGTCATGGAGTAATACCCGCCGAACGCAAAACCGAACAACCGTGAAGCCGGGCATCATGCTCCAAGCCAAGGCCGCAGTCGCTGGACACGCAAGTTGGAGAAGACCAACTGGTACCCGGCGAGGTCGATGAGCCGGTCGGTCGCGTCGTCGTTCCCGTACTCCGGACCCCCGAGCGACACGAAGGAGCGAACGCGCCGCCCCAGATGACGCACAAAATCTTGCTGGGCACCGACGATCTCACTCTCCCGGTCGCCGGCAGTGAGCGTCGCCAGTGAAACGTGGGTTCGAGTGTGGGACGCGATGACGTGGCGGACGCTCAGCTCTCGGATCTCCTCCCACGTCATGGCATAGCGCCCGTCGTCGTACTCGCGGGTTTCCATGTCGATGTCGTGGCTGGCGGCGAAGGCGAACTGGCTCGACACCGGTTCGTTCACGAAACCGGTGATGACAAAGAACCATCCCACCAGCCCGTGGCGCTCCAGTATTGGCCGCAGGACGTCGTAGCCGTTTCGGTAGCCCTCATAGACCGCGATGATCACACCGGGTTTGGGTTTCGCCCATCGGCCGGTCGCGAGAAAGGCATCGAGTTCTTCCTCGTTCACCGAGGAGAACTCGCGGCCCAATCGCGCGATTTGCCGCTCCAACTCCGCTTCCCTGTGACGCGGCGTGTTATGAAAATTGACCGCACGAACGACGGGGCTGCCATACGCGGCGGCGGACAGTGCCCCGGCCGCGGATTCGAATGACTCTGGCTTCATGGGTGCCGGGATTTCTCAAGTCGCCACACGGCCTGATGAGGAGCGCATCACGCCTGGCAGCGTTGACGCTTTGGGGTTTCGTGGCGGATCGCGGGTTCAGGGGCGGAACCGGGAGTCAGCGCCATTACCGAAGTCCTGCTCGGCCATCACTTCGACCAATTTCGGCAGATCCTCAGGACCGACCTCCGGCTTTCTCCGAGCCAGATATTGGGACCAGTATCGCAGTCGATTGGCGAACTGGCGGTTCCACTTGGAAGGCGCGAGGGGCTTGTGTCCGCCGTCGGTCGATCCAGCGGCGAGGTTCTCGCCCACCAGATAAACCGCCACTCCCTCCTCGGAATAGGCGCGGCGGCGATTGCCCTCAAACTGGCGGAGGAACGCATCCCCCTCCGTCACCGTCCCACTTCGTTCACTCGCCGCGCGCGGGCGGAGACCTTTCTCGTAAGGACCGCGACACGACAGCACGGCCCAGGCGCTGGAGCAGAGGCCGAGCAGAATTCCGCGGCGACTGGGGATCATGGTGGGACGTTGATTACCGAGTCGCGTGACGGCCGGCCAGACCGAAGACGTTTCCGACGGCAGCACCACCGCGATGAGTCGCCTATTTTGCGGCCACCGAGGCGGCGCTCACCACCTGGAAGCGATTGTCGAACCATTCCGCCGGAGTGCGGGGCGTCTCAGGGCCGGGGGCGGGAAAGCTGAAGCGCGGAACCAACGCGCGAGCCAGGAGCCCGCGTTCAATCAGGGCCGCCAGTTCCTTCGGAGAACGGCTGACGGCGATGAGCCGGGGCCGACCGACGGTCGAGGTTTTCGCGGGGAGATCCTCCGGATCCGGAGTCCCCAGGAAGGAGACGATGGCCTGAGCGCCCGGTTCCTTCTCCACCAGGCGCTGCCATCGTCGAGCGGAGAGCCCGGTCCCGGGTCCGTATTTATCTCCCTTGTCGCCATCGATGGTGTCGGTGCGCACCACGCGCAGACCGGGCCAGCGTTGGAGATGCCGGTGAAAGGCTTCCACCTGCACGTCCAGCACATCACTGGTCCCACGCTCGAGCGTGACCACCACCAATTCCGCGGACGTCCCCACCTCGGCGGCCACCTCCTCGGCCAATCGTTCCCCCAGGCCGCGGTGCAACGCTTGATTCAGGCCTCGAGGGGCGGTTTGTGCGCGCCAGATGGAGAAGATCGCCATGCCGGTGACGAGCAGGGCTGCCACGGCCGTCAGGATTCGGCGGAGTTCGGGTTTCATGGGAACAGATCAGGAGCTGCGTGGGAGTTTCCAGCGGATCCCCGCCACGCTGTCGTCGGAGTCCACGCTGGGGATCTGGAACGTGCTACGGGTATGAACACTGCCGTCGAGGAAGAGCAGGTTCGAACGGCGGTTACCCGAGTGACGCGCGTTCAGGCGTTCATCCTTGCCGTTCAGCAGCCACCACCCGTCGAACACGGCCGGCATCTCGGAGGCCACGCCGGCCACGGAGGTCAGGCGGCCCACCGTGCGATCGCCGTTGTCACTGGGGAACCGCGCGAACGGACGCCGCTCCGAGTTGCCGAGCCCGGCATTCAGACCGTACCAGCAGTGCAGGTTGTATTTTTGTCCCGTGCCCTGCGAGGTGAAGGCGAAGGCGCGTGCGCCTTCACGATCGTCGCGGGAGACCGGGTTGACTTCATACACCTCGGGCAGTCCGGAGGGACAGCGGAAGACCGAGGCGCCCGCCGGGATCTTCCGGTACTCGTCGGACACCGGCGCCGGCAGGAAGCCCCCATTGCGCAGGAGCGTGGGCCAGCCTTCCTCGGCCACGGCGCCGTTGCGCACGTTGTATTCCGCAGGCACGAGGTGGTCTTCGTGATCGCCGGCATACAACACGATGGCCAGGCCGATCTGCTTCAGGTTGTTGAGACACCCGGTGGATCGTGCACGCTCCTTGGCGGAAGCCAGTGCCGGGAGCAGCATGGAGGCAAGAACGGCGATGATGGCGATGACCACCAGCAGTTCGATCAGCGTAAATCCCGCGGCCGGCCGAGGGCGGCGGGGACAGGAATGGGTAGGGAGCGGGGTTGGTTTCATGGGAGATTGGGAGGGAGGTTCGGGGAGCCGCTAGCAGCACAGTGTCCGTACGGGTCGCGACAGGCGCTGCTCACAAAGCTCGAGGAGGAAAGGGAGCCATTCACGGCGCTCCGGGAACTGCGTGCAGAGCTGGACGTGGCGGGCGAGGGAAAGCGTTTGGTAGACTTCGAGACGAAACGCGCCGCCCGGCCCGACGGACTTCAAGGCGGCCTCACGGTACGCCGCTTCGCAGGCGCGCAAGGCATCAGCCCGACCCAACGTGCGCAGGCTCCATTCCGTCAGATGAGCGAGAAAGTTCCCGTGATCCACACACGGATCCCCCATGGTGCAGAAGTCGAGATCGAGCAACCACAGGCGTCGTCCGTCGACCAGGACCTGGTCGGGGTAGAAATCGCGATGGATCAGGGTGGGCTGGGCAGCCGGGATGGCTTCCGCGAGTTCCGCGCAGGCTCGTCGCAGCCGAGCCACGCGTGAGGCGTGATGGGGATGCGACGTTTCCAGGCGTTCGAGGCGCTCCTCGAGCACGCGCCATTCGTCGGCCACCGTGTGGGAGCGCGGGACGACGACCCGGCTGGCGTGCAGCCGGGAGATCGCTTCGGCGCATCGCGCGGCCAACGCCGGGGCTTCAGGCCACAGCAGAAGCCGCGTCACAGCATCCCCCGCCACGCGGCGTTGCAGCTCCAGGTTCAGATCCGACAGGGTGCCCATCGCTTCAGGCACGGCCACGCAGGATGGCTCCGCCAGGCCGGCCGCACGCAACGCGCGGCTCACTCGATCGCTCCAGTCGCGGCCCGACTTGGCTCGCACTTTTCCCAACCAGGAGAACGCACCCAACCCCTCGTCGGCCTCGAAGCGGTACTCGATCAGCGCGCGTCGTCCCGCCTTGTGCCGACGCACCACTGCCGAGACGAGGGTGTGCCCCTCGAGTTCGGCAGAAAGCCCAGGCATGCGGCGAAACCGCGCCTCCATCCCGACCGTATCCAACGCCGAACGAAGCGTCGGCATGGCGGGGTCCGGGTCGGCCAACGCGGACTCGGCTTGGACTGCGGGAGTGGGTTGCGGTGCGCATGCGGTGGGAACGGCAGCGACCGCGGAATGAGCGCGAGGCACTCGGCCCGGGGTGTGAGCCAGTTCACTCACACGATCGAGGAGCCGCGAGAGTTTCTCAGACCAGTTCTCCACGCGGCTGCGGAAGAGGTGCGGGGCTTGCGCAAAAAGGGCTGCCGCCACCGGCGACGACAGGTCGAGGTCACGCCCCGGCGGCGACACGCGAGCGTACCCTTCCACCAGCGCTTCCGACACGGCCCGCGCAGTATCCGCCGGGTATCGCTCGCGGATAACGTCGAGTTCCAGGTGGGCGATAAAATTGGCGAGATCCACCCAGCCCGGACCGCGGGATGCACTGTCCAGATCCAGAAATACCAGCCGGGTCCCGTCGAAGAGCACCTGCTTGGCGTAGAAGTCGCCGTGGAGAGCCCCGGCGGCGGTCGGTGCGTTTCGCAACCTCACCGCCAAATGCGCGGCTAAGGTGTGCGCGCGGTCGGTGCACGAGGGTGAGAGCCACGCGATCACACGCGCGTGTTCGGGGAGTTGGCGCGCGAGATCCGACGCCGAGAGCTCCGGAAGCGACGAACCGGATTGCCCGTGCAACTCCGCCAGGGCGCCACCCACCTCCGCCACCTTCCCCGAGTCAGCCAGGGCCTGCCCCAACAGGGCATCCATGCCTTCCCCATTCTGCCAGGCGTACACCGCGGCGGCATGATGCGTGGATTTGCCGAGCAGTCTCGGGAGATCGAAACGCTGGCCC
>JADLFD010000248.1 GCA_020845805.1 Verrucomicrobiales bacterium
AACACTCGAAACGCTTGGGACAATCTCATGATCAGGCTGGCCCTGCCATGGCGGGGCCGGCGGCGAGTTTCCGTTCCAAGGCGACGGCGACAAGCCAATCCGCGCGTTGAATGCCGGCGGAGGGCACCGTAGGGTGCCCCGCTCATGAGCGCGAATTCGTGTCCAATGTGCGAGACCACCGAGGTGCTGGAGCATCCGGAGCGGTTTGAGTGTGTGACCTGTGGGCACGAGTGGGAGCGCGCGGCGGCGCCCGCGGCGGCCCGGGTGGTGAAGGACGCGCACGGGACCGTGCTGGCGGACGGAGATCAAGTGATCCTGCTCAAGGCGCTGCCACTCAAGGGCTCGTCCCTCGTTTTGAAGGGCGGCACCAAGTCGAAGCCGATTCGGTTGGTGGAAGGGGATCACGAGATCTCCTGCAAGATGGATGGTATCACGGTGGGGTTGAAGGCCTGTTTCGTACGGAAGGCCTGAACCCGCGGCTTGCGGCGTTTGATGCGAGCTCGGCCCAAGGGGGATCAAGGCCGCCGGGGAGGGTGCGAGGGAGGCTCTCCTGGAGTCTGGTTGGGTGCCGCATTCGGGGTTTCGCTTTCGGGGTGGCCATCGTTACACTCGGCCTGTCAACCCACCCCGGAGCCACGTATGCGCACCATCCCTCATTCCGTCTCCCGACGCGGATTCCTCCAGCAATCGACTCTTGCCGCTGCGGCCTGCTGGGGCGGGTTGCAGGTGGCGCACTCGGCGCGTGCGGCGGTGGCGCCGAGTGACCGGGTCCGGGTGGGCCTGATCGGGGCCGGCGGGATGGGGCGGGGGGATCTCGACACCTTCTTCAAGAACCCGGAGGTGGAGTGCCCGATCGTCTGCGACGTGGACGACCGCATGATTGCCGAGGGCGTGAAGTTGGTGGAGCAACGGCGCGGGAAGCGACCGGACACCACCAAGGATTTCCAGGCCGTCCTGGATCGCCAGGACGTGGATGTCGTGCTGGTGGCGACTCCGGACCACTGGCATGCGTTGCCGACGGTGATGGCCTGCCAGGCGGGGAAGGACGTTTACGTGGAGAAGCCCCTCGCGACGAGCATTCGCGAAGGACGTGCCATGATCACCGCGGCGGAGAAGCACCACCGCGTGGTGCAGATGGGCACGCAATGGCGAAGCGGGAAGCATTTCGGTGAAGCGGTGGATTACGTGAAGTCCGGGAAGCTGGGTCGCATCAGCCTGGTCCGTGGTTGGGCGTACCACGACTGGCTGCCGGCCTGTCCGAAGAAGGCGGACGGCCCGGTGCCGGAGGGCGTGGATTACGAGCGCTGGCTGGGGCCGGCGCCGAAGCGGCCGTTCAATCCGAATCGGTTCCACTTCAATTTCCGGTGGTACTGGGACTACGCCGGCGGGCTGATGACGGACTGGGGGGTTCACCTCATCAACATCATGCTCTGGGCCATGGGCCCGCAGCCGCCGAAGTCCGTGATGTCGAGCGGCGGCGTGCTGAATCGCGACGAGGCCTGGGAAACTCCCGATGCCCAGATGGCGGTGTACGAGTTCCCGGACTACATGCTCGTGTGGGAGCACAAGAACGGCGTGGGAATCGGATTGAACAGCCGTCCCTGGGGCATCTCGTTCACGGGATCCGACGGCACGTTGTACCTCACCGACGCCGGGTTCGAAGTGCTCACGGAACGACGCAAGGCTGGCGAGGAGCCGAAGACCTTCCCGGGCAGTGGCGACGCGCGTCCGGCGCACGTGCGGAACTTCCTGGATTGCGTGAAGTCACGGCAGCAGCCGGTGGAGAACCTGTCGGTCGGACATCATGTCTCCACGGTCGCGCACCTGGGCAATGTGGCGTATCGCGCCGGGCGGAAGATCTACTGGGACCACGAGAAGGAGCGCGTGATCGGAGATCGCGAGGCGGACAAGTTGATCGGGGTCGAGTACCGCAAGCCCTGGAAGCTGCCGTACTATCCCAAGGCTTGAATCGCTCCCGGGTGTGGGCACCCGCCTCACGGCACGTGAGGAGGTGGGACGGCGTGGCACTCAGGAAACCGGAGGGACGGGGGCATCCGGGGGAGGCGACGACGTGAGCGGCACGTTGCGAGCCGCGAGAAACTCATGGAGACGGACGGCCATCGAGCCGCCGAATCCGGGCACCTCGGCGATTTGTTCGATGGTGGCGAGCTTGAGCCGCTGCACGGATCCAAACCGGCGGAGCAGCGCCTGCTTCCGTGTTTCGCCGATGCCCGGGAATTCATCGAGCAGACTTTCGGAGATCTTCCGAAGCCGGAGCTGGGCGTTGAAGGTGTTGGCGAAGCGGTGTGCCTCGTCGCGCACGCGTTGCAGGAGTTTGACGGCCGGGCTGTCGAGGCCCAGGCGCAGGGGATCCTTCTCGCCGGGTCGATGGATCTCCTCGAATTCCTTGGCCAAGCCGATCACAGGCACCTTGGTCAGACCCAGGCGACTGAGTTCGGCCAGGGCGGCGTTCAGCTGGCCCTTGCCTCCGTCGATGAGGATCAGGTCGGGAAGTCGGGGTTTGGTGCCGGGTTTGGGGACCCACGGGGCGGCCAGTTCCGGGCTGTCAGCGGAGGATGACGTGGAAGCCACCGACATCGCGGCGGCATCGGTGTCGTACTTCACCGGCCGTTCGTGGAACGCGCCGCTGAGGTCATCCACCGCGCGCTGGAGTTCGGCCGGACCGGCCTCCCCGCCGTCGGGATCGGCGGAGGTGGGACGGACCGATGCCGGCTCGTGGATCTCCCGAAGCAGGCGCGCGTAGCGGCGCCGCACGGTTTCCGCCATGCACGCGAAGTCGTCCTGCTGGGTCACCGACTTCATTTTGAACCGGCGGTATTGCGAGCGGTCGGGTCGTCCGTGCCAGAAACTGACCATGGACGACACCATGAACGTGCCGCTGATATTGGAGATATCGAAGCCCTCGATGCGGGCGGGGGGTTCGGTCAGGCCGAGGACACGCCCGAGTTCGCGGAGATCCGCTTCGGGGTTGATGGCGACGGGGAGTTTGTAGGGGATGCGCTCGAACTTCTCGGTCTTCTGGGTGGTTCGCTTGAGGTCGGCAATGGCATCGCGCAGTTGTGCGGCCTTCTCGAAATCGAGGGCCGCGGCGGCGCGTTTCATTTCGCCCTCGAACTCGGTGATCATCTCGTCGGCCTGGCCTTCGAGGAAGTCGCAGGCGGCGCGCACCTGAGCGAGGTACTGTTCGCGCGTGACGTTGCCCACGCACGGGGCGGTGCAGTACTTGAGGTTGCCGTAGAGGCAGTGTTTATAGTCCGACTCCGTGGGATGGAGCGGGCGGCAGCCGCGCAGGTTGAAGCGGCGACGCAGCACGGTGAGCGTGCGTCGCACCGATCCGGAGTGGGCGAAGGGGCCGAAGTAAAGACACCCGTCCTCCTGTCGCAGGCGGGTCAGTGTGAAACGAGGGATGGGATCCTGGAGGCTGACCTTGAGCAGGAGGAACCGTTTGTCATCGCGCAGGTCGATGTTGAACCGCGGCTGGAACTCCTTCACCAGCTTGCTCTCGAGCAGCAGGGCCTCCGCCTCGGACCGTACGACGTGCCAGTCGAAGTCGTAGATGGCCTCGACCAGCGCGTTGAACTTCAGATCCCAGCCGGACCGGCGCGAGGGCTGGAAGTAGGTGCTGACCCGTTTACGCAGGTCGCGAGCCTTGCCGACGTAGATGACGCGGCCGAAGCGGTCCTTGTGCAGGTAGACCCCGGGCTTATGCGGCGTCTGCGAGAGTTTGTCGCGGATGTGGTCGGTGACCGGCACTCGGGAGGTCAGTAGACGACAAGGGAGCGAACCGCGGCGCCGGGGAGCCGGGACCGGCCGTTGAGGAAGCCGAGTTCGATGACAAAGGCCACTTCCACCAGGATGCCGCCCAGGCGCTTGATCAGGGCGATGGTCGCGGCCGCCGTCCCGCCGGTGGCGAGGACATCATCGACCAGGAGGACGCGCTGCCCCGGGCGGATGGCATCGACGTGGATGCTGAGGGTGTTCTGGCCGTACTCGAGGCTGTAGCTTTCCTCGAGGGTGCGGTAGGGCAGTTTGCCCTTCTTGCGCACGGGAACCAGGCCGGCGCCGAGTTGCACCGCCACGGCGGAGGAGAACAGGAAGCCGCGCGCGTCGATCCCCGCCACCACATCGATCGAGCCGCGCTCGTGCGTCCCGGCTAGTTGCGAGATGCAGCCCGAGAGGAGCCGCGCCTCGGCGAGCAGCGGGGTGATGTCCTTGAATTGGATCCCCGGCTGCGGGAAGTCGGGGACGTTACGGATGGCGGCGCGGAGTTCTTCGGGCGTGACAACGGCGTGCATGATGAGCGGGCGGGGCCCCGAGGTCCTGAATCTGGAGTCGCGGATCGTGCTCGTGCTCGTGGATCGTGGACCCTGGATCAGTCCCGGCGACCGGAGAGCTTGGAGAGCAGTCGCAGGATCTCGAGGTAGAGCCAGATCAGCGTCACCATCAGACCGAAGGCCGCGTACCATTCCATGTACTTGGGCGCGCCGCTGGCGGCGCCCTGCTCGATGAAATCAAAGTCGAGGACGAGGTTCATGGCGGCGATGGCCACCACCACCAGGCTGAAGCCGATGCCGAGCCAGCCGGATTCGTGGATGAACGGGACTTGGACTCCGAACAGGCGCAGGACCATGGAGACGAGATAAAAGAGGAAGATGCCGCCCGTCGCCACGATGACACCCATCCGAAAGCCTGGGGTGACCTTGATCCAGCCGGATTGATAAGCGAGCAGCAGGGCGGCCAGCGTCCCGATGGTGCATCCGGCGGCGGCGAACGCCACGCCCGGGAAGCGCGCTTCATAAAACGCCGACACTCCGCCGAGGACCAGACCTTCGGCGAGGGCGTAGAGAGTGCCGGTCACGGAAGCCCAGGCCGGTTTGAACGCCGTGATCAGCGCGAGCACCATCCCTCCAATACCGCCCACCCAGAGCAGAGGCATGATGTTCAATCCACGCCGGGCGAGCACGAAGGTGACCAGCCCCACGGCGGTGGAGAGCGCCAGGAAGAACCCGGTCTTCAGGACCGTCCCCCCGATGGTCATGGACGCTCCGCCCATTCGTGTCGCCTGGAACACGTCCGACCGCAGGACAGGATTGGAAGTTCTCATGTGCGCCTTGAGATAGCACAAGGATCGCCACGGCCAAGTGCAATGTGCCGGTGAGCGGAACCTGGGGCTCGGAGCAATGGGACGTCGGGACAACCAAACTTGACCGTGATGGGCAAGAACGTGGTATTGATCCGGATCAAGGACCCCGCCCCGTTAAGACCGCTATAACCTTCGTCGAGATGA
>JADLFD010000249.1 GCA_020845805.1 Verrucomicrobiales bacterium
CCACCCGCCGCGCGCTCAATGTGCTCTTCGAGGGCGCGCAGGGCACCTTCCTGGACATCGACCACGGGACCTACCCGTATGTGACGTCCTCCAACACCACGTCCGGAGGGGCGTGCACCGGTTCGGGCGTGCCTCCCAACCGCATGGACCGCGTGGTGGGCGTGATGAAGGCCTACACCACGCGCGTGGGCGAAGGACCGCTGCCGACGGAGGACGCCGGGATCAGCGATCTGCTGCATTCACTCGGCCGCGAATTCGGGGCCACCACGGGTCGCGCCCGGCGCTGCGGCTGGTTTGATGCCGTCGTCACCCGGCACGCGGCCATGGTGAATGGCATCGACGAGCTGGCCATCACCAATACGGACGGGCTCGACACGGTGGCGGTGATCCGCGTGTGCGTCGGCTACCGCCTGGGCGACCAAGTGCTCCACCATATTCCCTCGGATGTGGAAGTCCTGTCGCAGTGCGTGCCGGTCTACGAGGAGTTTCCTGGATGGCAGACCTCCACCACCGCGGCGACGCGTTGGGAGGATCTCCCGGTGAACTGCCGTCATTACCTTCTGAGCATCTCGCAGATGACCGGGGCCCGGCTGACCATCGCCAGCGTCGGACCCGCACGCGAACAGACCATCCCCGTCTGATATGCCCGCCACTGCCGCGGCCGCGCATCTGAGCCCGGAGGCTCGCGCCAATCTGCCCAAGCACATCGCCATCATCATGGATGGCAACGGGCGGTGGGCGAAGAAGCGCGGGCTGCCCCGGGTGGAAGGCCATCGGCAGGGGGCGGAGTCCGTGCGCGCCATCGTGCGCGCCGCGGGGGAGTTGGGCGTTCGCTACCTGACTCTCTACGCGTTCTCCGTGGAGAATTGGAACCGCCCGAAGGACGAGGTCGACACGCTGATGAAGTACCTCGCGCGCTTCCTCAAAAACGAGATCGGCGAGCTGAACCGGAACAATGTCCGCCTCGAGGCCATCGGCCAGATCTGGCGCCTGCCTGAGTTCGTGCAGGAACAGTTGAAGAAGTCCAAGGCAGCCCTGTCCCATAACAACGGACTCACCCTCATCCTCTCCCTCAGCTATGGCGGTCGCACCGAAATCGTGGACGCCGTGCGCGAAATCTCCGGCAAAGTGAAGGAAGGCCGACTGGATCCCGCCGAAATCAACGAGCGTACCGTCGCCGAGCATCTCTACACTCGGCTCTGGCCCGATCCGGATCTCCTCATCCGCACCAGCGGGGAATTGCGCATCAGCAACTTCCTGCTCTGGCAGATCTCCTATGCCGAGTTCGTGGTGACGGACACGCTGTGGCCCGAGTTCCGCAAGCCGCAGTTCTGCGCCGCGCTGGAGGAGTACACCCGCCGCCATCGCCGTTTCGGCGGGCTCTGATCCGTTGCCTTAGAGATGACATGGGTTGTTGGCGGGCGAGCACCGAAGCGCTACACCCGCCAACAACTCATGTCATCTCTTAGGCGGCTCCACGCGCCGCCACAACGCGGAGCCACCCGGGATTCCGTGGTGGGCGTGCCCTCTTTACGGGGTGGTCAGCAACCGCCGCACGCTCCCCAGGAGCACGTCCTCGACGTCGGGAGACACATGGGACGCCGCGGGACTGGTCTCATAGCCTCCTTCCGCGTAGGCGATCCGGGTGCCGATGTAGCCCGGACCGTAGTCGCCATAGGCGGCCATGGCGACGAAGAGGTCCGGGCGCATGGCCTTGGCCGCGAGTTGATATTCCACGAACAGTTCCCCGGGCAGGTGGAGGAGGCGTGCCTTGCCCAGTCGCAGGCAACTGATCTCGGTGCGGTGCCCGGCCTGTTGGCGCAGGAGGAAGGAGAGCTTGGCCGCGCCGCCACTCAGGAAGAACGCACCTTCACGCGCCTTCAGCTTCGCGCGCAACTCCGCCTCCACGAGGTTGGTGCTCACGGGGAGCGAGACCGCGTCGACCTGCCAGCCGACCGCTTCGGCGGTGAGGGGTTCGCGGCGGGTGCTTTCCCAGGCGCGGCGCAATCCGTCGGCCAGGCGTTCGGCCAGCAGGCCGCGGTTTTCCTTGGAACCGTCATTGTACTTTCCGGCGCCGAGGTTGCCCCCCGCGCCGTTGAAATGAACGTGCAACGCCGCCGGCACGGCGAGTTGGCGCAGGAACCGCGCCACTCCGGGGAAGTCCGGGTTGGGGATCCCGGTGCGATAGTAACTCTGTGGGTGCGTGGCGTAGTACGAAAGCACTGCCACGGGCTGGTCCCCGTTCCAAAGGCTGATCAGGGACACTTGGGGATCAATGGTGCCCGCGGGCTCCGCGCGCAGGGCCGGGTCGGTGCACGTGGTGTAACGCACCGCGCGCACTTTGCCGTCTGGACCGAGGATGCGTCGATTGGAGGCGACCTCCTGGACCGCGGCGGAACCGAGTCCGAGGTGCGTGAGAGGCTGGGCCCGAGGGAGGGCGAGTCGAATCGCGCGCTCGAGCCGCCGCAGCGTCTCCCGGGCGAAGGTGCCTTCGTAACTCACCGGCGAGACGCCCGCCTCGGTCAGGATGCGTTCCGCGCCAAAATCGCAGTCCGGAGCATCGTGCTGATGCAGGCAATGGACGGCCACACGCGACGGGACCGTCCCCGCGGCGTTCGCGAGGGTGGCGCGAAACGTGTCGTACCCTTCGTTGCCGATGCCGATCCAGTCGACCGCCGCGAGCACGATGGGTTCGCCAGCGCCGAGTAGGACCACGCCGCGCGCGCGGAGTCCGAGGTCCCACGAATTGGTGACTGGATCATAGGCCATGTCGGCCCCGATGGGCGGGGTGGCGTCGACGTCGAACACGGCGACGCGCAACCCGGATTCTGCGGCGAGACCCCGAGGCGCCGCGGCCAGGAAGGTCATCGCGAGGACAAGGACACCGGCGAAGCTCAAGAGCCCGCGGCGCACGCAGGGGAACAGGGGGCGCGACATGGACCGGAGCTTGGGCGATCGGGGTGCCGCGTTGGAAGGGGGAAGGCGGCCCATGCCAATGAACGGGGCAAGACCAAGGAGCCGCCGTAATGGGTTTGGACTGGTAGCGGAGGATGGGGCGGGGGACGAAGCGGGGGCGGGCGCCAACCACCCCCGCTTGCACCCAACCCGATTCACCCGGTCCTTCCAGCCTCCGACCACACATTGGACCGGTGCCTCCCGGCGATCGATCGACCCGGCCAGGGCGCGGTTACGGCCGGCCTCGATGCGGGCAGGGGCTTGGGCGTGATCGTGATCGTGAGCGGTGCCAAAGCCATCCCGCCATCCCGAACACCGCTACGAGCACGCTGGCGCGGGGTTCGGGGACGATGAACTGACCCAGGTTCGCCCCCCCGGGGGTGGCCTCGCTGAGCGATTCCCAGAGGAAATCCCCGCCCCCGCCCTCCCCACCGGTGCCGACGAGACCCACGCTGCCGCCCGGAGGCGTCAGGTCACCTTCCGCGCGGCCCACGTCCATGGCCAGCAGACCCGCGGCGGGTCCGGAAGACGCCACGAACCCGCCCTCATATCCGATGAAGTGGACAACGGCACCCTGGAGATCGAGGGAGAGTCCGTCGGGCGCGCCGTTCTGCAGTCCGGAGAGTGGCTTGGAATAGAGTGTGAATGATCCATGCGTCTCTCCGGCGGTGAAGGAGGAGAGCAGGTGAGACGTGCCGTACGGCTTTCCATCGCCACCATTGTAGAGTGTCAGCCGCAGGGTCGACAGATCGGTGATCGAGAGGGGGACGGCCACCTCGACGAACTCATTGTTGTCCGTGCCTGTGTTGTCGTAGTGGAACTCATTGATCCAGGGGGAGAGCTCTGCGGAGGCGTGGCGGCTGACGGCGAGCAGCACGATCCAGGCAATGAGATGAAGTGAATGACGTTTCATGGGATGAGAGAGTGAAATCAGGGAGTGGCGGAGATCGCCGGGGCTGGGAGTGACAGTGACTGAGTGAATGAGTCGAAAGGAGTGGATCACAGTGGGGGAATCAGGACCGTTGGGTGTGAACCGACCGAAGGCAGGTGGGTGTCTGACCGGGCCTCGATCGGCGACGGACGGTGGCGAACAGCGCGAGGCCCGCGCTTACGGCGAGGGCGTATTCGTGGGGTTCGGGCACCGCGACCTGGTCGGGATTGCGCAGGCCCGGGGTGGCCACGGCATAGGCGGTCCAGGTGAAGTCGGCCAGGGTGGATCCGGAGCCGTAGAGGCCGAGGGATCCAGCGGCGGGGCTGGCCTCGGATTCCAGCACGGAGCCGGGCAGGGCCGCGGAGGTGTGACCCGACGCCGGGCCGCTCTGCGCGGTGAACGAACCTTCGTAGCTGACGAAGTGCTGCAGCGTGCCCTGGTGATCGAGGGCGAGCCCGTCGGGCGCGCCGTTCTGCAGTCCGGGAATGACCTTGGAGAAGAAGGTGAGACCGCCGGAGGTCTCGCCCTGGGTGAAGGACGAGAGGGGGTGGGACGTGCCGTAGGGCTTGCCGTCCCCGCCGTTGTAGAGAGTGAGCCGGGTGCCGGCGAGGTCGGTCCAGGACTGGGGCACCGCGACCTCGACGAATTCGCCGAGATCGGAGCCGGAGTTGTCGTAGTGGAACTCGTTGATCCAAACCACCTGGGAGTAGGCTTGGGTGATGCTGGCGCTGGCGCCGACCAGCAAAGTCAGCGCATGACGGGGTAGGGAATATCTGACTCGCATGACGTTCTCCTTGGGATGAGGGTGAGAGGCCTCCTGGGTGGCCTTTCCTCCAGAGTGAATGAAGTGCGAGTGAGTCGGGGCAAGGGAATAGGAAGTCTTACAGGGTATAAGTGAGTGGCGGCCCGCCAAACCCCGTTGGAATGGGATTTTTCGATGGCGGGGTCTGGTCCGACGCGGCGGAAGGTCTGGAACCGCGAGTCATTCCCACGGTCAGAGCGGGGGCGCGGCGTGATTCCACGCGCGGGATTGGGGGGTGAGCCGCACGACCCCGCGTGCCGGGGACGGGATCTGCTGAACCCCGGGGGGATGAGCTCAGCCTTCGGCGAGGCTGGCGCGGATCTCGTCGACGCGGGTGGTCAGGGTCTCGAGGAAGGCGCGGAAGTCCGCGACCTGATCGAACCCGAGGGCGGCGCCAAAGGCTTCGGGGACGTTGGTGCGCGACTGGGGTCGCACCTGGGCGGGGTCGAGAGCGGCGGCGCAGGCGCGCGTGACGCGGATCAGGCCCACCGGATCGAGGGCCGGGGAGGCGTCAGGCGCTGCGAGTTGGCTGAGAATCGGGTGGACGATGGTGTCCGGAAAATCCCAACGCCGCATGAGCAGGGCACCGGCTTCGGCGTGGGTGAAACCGATCAGCGAACGTTCCCAGGCGGGGAGGGGTTGGAGACCGTCCCAGAGCACATTCCATCCCTGGGCGGTCACGACCTCGTTGATGAGGGCTTTGCCCATGGGAGAGAGCAGGCCGACGACGTAGGCTTCGCTGGGGTCGAGACCGAGGCGATGGGCGCCCGCCTCGTTGCACAGCGCGCACCAGACCGCCTCGGTCCAGTACTGGCTCGCGGACATGCCGTAACAGGCGAGGTCCTTGCCGAAGAGGTTTTTGCTGAGGCTGATGCCGATGAGTCGGATGAGTTCGTTGACGCCCAGGCGTTGGAGCGCTTCCGAGAGGCGGGTGCAGGGAGCGCCCCGCCGGAACAGCGCGCAATTGGACAGGTGCAGCACGTCCGCCGCGAGGGCCTGGTCGTGGGCCACCACCTCGGCGATCTGACTCATGCTCGCGTCGGGTTTGCGGACCAGCTTGAGGATGCGACCCAGGACCTGGCAGATGGAATAGAGCGTCTCGACGCGCTGGACCGCCTCGCGAAAGTCCTCGGGGCGTTGCGGGTTCATGCGATGCTGGTTGGCCAAGGGGCGGGGCGCACGGTCGCGTCTCCGGTGGCCAACCTAGCAAGCGACCCTGGGGCTTGTCTGCCCTGCAATGGTGGGTCGGACTGTGCCGCGGGGGCGTTCCGGGCTGTGGTTCACGGCTCCGATGGGCAGCGAGGGGTGTCGGAGGGCCAGGTTGTCTTCCGGGTGAGTGGGGTTCTGGTGTGCCGGGAAAGACTTTGACGGTGGCAGGGGCTCCGCTTAGGTTGCCCGACCCTTTCCTTAGGGGCCACAAACATGCTCGGGTACTTCGTTCGGAAGATCATCGGCACCAAAAACGAGCGGGAAGTGAAGAAGCTTCGCCCGTTGGTGGCGCGCATTAACGAGGTGGAGCAGGGCTACCTCACCCTCTCGGACGAGGCATTGCGGGAGAAGACCGCCGCCTGGAAGGCCGAGTTGGGCGCGATCGAGGACAAGGAGCAGTTGGCGCAACGGTTGAATGAGATTCTGCCGGAGGCGTTTGCGGCGGTGAAGAACGCCTGCCGCCGCCTCACGGAGCGGAAGACGGAGGTCTCGGTGCGCGGCCACCAGCTGCGCTGGGAGATGGTTCCGTTTGATGTGCAGTTGATCGGCGGTTACGCGCTGCACAGTGGGCGCATCGCGGAAATGGCGACGGGCGAAGGCAAGACCCTGGTGGCGACGCTGCCCGCCTACCTCAATGCCTTGACCGGCCGCGGGGTGCACATCGTCACGGTGAACGATTACCTCGCCTCCCGTGACAGCGAGTGGATGGGGGCCATTTACACGTTCCTGGGTCTGACCGTGGGCTGTATTCAGCACGATCAGCCGCCGGAGGTGCGCCGGGCGCAGTACGCGTGCGACATCACCTACGGCACGAACTCCGAATTCGGCTTCGATTACCTGCGCGACAACGGCATGGCGGTCACGGCCGCGGAGCAGGTGCAGCGCGGGTATTACTTCGCCATGGTCGACGAGGCGGACTCCATCCTCATCGATGAAGCCCGCACCCCGCTGATCATCTCGGGTCCGGCGGTGGTGCACACCGATAACAAGGTGTACGACGACTTCCGCCCGGCCATTGAGCGGCTGGTGGAGAACCAGCGACGCCTCTGCCTGCGCTTCGTCAATGAGGCGGCCGAGCTGTCCAAGAAGCTTCATCCGGAGGACGGCTCGAACCCGCCCAACAAGGACGAGCTGGAACGCCAGATCGGTCTCCTGCTGTTCCGCGCCAAGCAGGGACAACCCCGGATGGCGGAGTTCATGCGCCTGCTCGAGTCGGCGGAGAACATCCGCCTGATGAACCGCGCGGAGCTCTCGCTGCACGCGGACCAGTCGAAGCGCCAGCTTTACGCGGAGAAGGAGGAGTTGTTCTTCGCCATCGACGAGAAGGGGCACGACGCCGACCTCACCGAGAAGGGGCGCCAGGCGCTGCGTCCGGACGATCCGGATGCCTTCATGCTTCCGGACATCGGCACGCAGTTCCATGAGATCGACCTGCGCGTCGAGCTCGATGCGCGGGCGCGTCTGGAGATGAAGACCAAGGCGCAGCAGGATTTCGAGGCGCGGGCGCAGAAGATCCACGTCATCTCGCAGCTGTTGAAGGCGTTCTGCCTGTTCGAGCGGGACGTGCACTACGTGGTGCACGAGAACAAGGTGATCATCGTCGACGAGCACACCGGGCGTGCTTTGCCGGGCCGGCGCTGGAGCGACGGGCTGCACCAGGCGGTGGAGGCCAAGGAGGGCGTGGAGATCGAGCGCGAGACGCAGACGTACGCGACCATCACCATCCAGAACTATTTCCGGCTCTACACCAAGCTCGCCGGCATGACCGGCACCGCGGAGACCGAGGCGCAGGAGCTACACGATATTTATCACCTCGGCGTGCTGGTGATCCCCACCAACAAGACCTGCCTGCGCAAAGACGCGCACGACACGGTCTACAAGACCAAGCGCGAGAAGTGGGATGCCGTGGTCCGCGAGATCGTGGAGGTCAACAGCCAGGGCCGGCCGATCCTCGTCGGCACCATCTCGGTCGAGGCCAGCGAGCACCTGTCCCGGTTGCTGAAAAAGTCGGGCATCGTGCACGCGGTGCTCAATGCCAAGTACCACGAGCAGGAAGCCGAGATCATCACCCGCGCGGGTCAGCGCGGCGCGGTGACCATTGCCACCAACATGGCCGGTCGCGGCACCGACATCAAACTCGGCCCGGGAGTGGCGGACATTGGCGGGTTGCATGTCATCGGCACCGAGCGTCATGAATCGCGCCGTATCGACCGCCAGTTGCGCGGACGTTGCGCGCGCCAGGGTGATCCGGGCAGCTCTCATTTCTTCCTCGGACTCGAGGACGACCTGATGCGCCTCTTCGGTTCGGATCGCATCATCCGGTACATGGAGAAGATGGGGTTGGAGGAGGGGCAGGAGCTCGAGCATCCGCTGCTCAACCGCTCCATCGAGCAGGCGCAGAAGCGCGTCGAACAGCAGCACTTCCAGATCCGCAAACGGACGCTGGAGTTCGACGACGTGATGAACCGCCATCGCGAGGTCATCTACGGCTTCCGCAACGACATCATCCGCGCCGAGGACGTGCGCGACCGCCTCATGGACATCATGGAGGAGGTGGTGGTGGAGAAGGTGCGGCAGTTCACCGACGACAGCACCGACCTCGACGGTTGGAACGTGCGCGGCCTCGCCGACTGGGCGAATCTCACCTTCCCGCTCGGCCTGCCCGAAGAGGAGATCCTCAAGGCGGCGCGATCCGGTTCGGACGCGCCTCAGGCGCAGTCCCTGTTCGACGGACTCTCCCCGCAGCAGTTCGCATTGGCCGGATTCTTTTGCGACGCCGTCCGTCGTGCCTACGACCTCAAGGTCAGCGTGGAGAATCCCACCGCGCTCAAGGCGGTGGAGCGGTACACGATCCTCAACGCCATCGATCGGCAGTGGCAGGAGCATCTGTACAACATGGACAGCCTGCGCGTGTCCATCTCGCTCCGGGCCTACGGACAGAAGGACCCGCTCATCGAGTACAAGGCGGAGGCGTACAAGCTCTTCGAGGATCTGATGGTGAATCTCAAGAGCGAGATCTGCCGGAACATCTTCCTCTCCGCCTCCAGCCTCACCGCCTTCCAGAGCTTCCTGCGCAAGCTGCCCCAGAAGACGTTGCACGCGGAGATCAGCGCCTTTGACACGCGCCCGGTCGAGGCCGCCCCGAGCCCCGAGGCGCGCGAGCGCGGGGCCGCCGTGGTGGAAGAGGTCGCCGACGAAGCCTCCCGTGCGGCCAAGCCGACGCGCGGCGGGCCCAAGGTGGGGCGCAACGACCCGTGTCCCTGCGGCAGCGGCAAGAAGTACAAACAGTGCTGCGGCCGATAGCGCGGCAATCGGTGGATCTCCGACTGGACGGGGGCCAAGCCCGGTCCGATCCAGGCATGACCCCTTGGAGCCTCGACGGATCGCCGCCGAATGGCCGTCCGGGGACGGGCCATGATCGGCCGGTTGGGGCCCCCGACCTGGACCTGGGGTCGATCCTTCGGCCAGCCGTTCCTCTTTCGCGTTGAAGACCTCCCACTTTCTCCTCCTGCTGGCGCTGAATGTGGGCTGGTCCACACTGCCCACGCTGGCGACACGGCTCGAGACCCAGCTGAGTCCCCTGGAGTTTGTCTTCCTGCGCTACGCCTTTGCCGGCGCGAGCGTGCTCGCGCTCTGGCCCTGGCTGCCGGGGGAAATGCCGCGCGGGCGCGACTTCTGGCGCACGGTGGCGCTGGGGATCGCAGTCTTCACCCTGGGCCACTACCTGCAGGTGGCGGGAATGCAGCGCAGCAAGGCGAGCGACGCCTCCATCCTCCTGGCCTTGGACCCCTTGGTTTCCACGCTGGGAGCGGCGTGGTTCCTGCACGAGCACGTGCCGGGACGCCGTTGGCTCGGGTTCGGATTGGCGATCGCGGGGGTGACTTGGATGTCCTGGTGGGGGCGCGACCTTCCCCTGCCGGGGTTGGTGGCCAACCTCATGGTGGTGCTTTCGTTCGTGACGGAGGCGGTATGGTC
>JADLFD010000250.1 GCA_020845805.1 Verrucomicrobiales bacterium
GCGCTGGCGCCGCTGGGCATGATCGGTCTGGCCGCGCTCTCGGGTTTGCTGCCCGCTTGGAAGGCGTACCAGACTCCGGTGGCGGAGAACCTTGTGCCGCAATCATGAGCGACGAACTCCTGGGGAATCTGCTGGGGGCTGGTGAACCGGCCGGGTTGGGGCCCGCCGTGCGCGCAGGCGTGCTGAGTCCCGCCGACGCGGAGCAGGCCGCGGCGGCCGCGTGCGCGAGTGTGGGTGTCGACGGACCGCGCGCGGACTGCGTGCACGCGCTGGTCTTGCTGTGGAACGATCACCTCGATCGCGCGCATGGGCTCGTCCAGGATCTGTCTGGGGCGGACGCCGCGTGGGTGCACGGCATCATGCATCGCCGTGAACCTGATTTCTCCAATGCGCAGTACTGGTTTCATCGCGTGGGGCGGCACGCGGCTTTCGCGGCGTTGGCGACCGGGGCGCGTGCGGCCTTGGGCGTGGAGCATTCGTTGAACGCGGTGTTGGTTCCGGACGGGCGTTGGGATCCGATGGCGTTTATTCGCGAGGTGGAGCGGGCCACCCGGGCCCGCGATGCGGCGACGGAATCGGTTTTGCGCACCCTGCAGCGCGCGGAGTTCATGGCGCTGGGGCATCACCTCCTGGGCGCCTGAAGCGAAGCGCGCGCCTGTGAGCAGTTATCTCGCCCTCCTGAACTCGGTGCTGCCGGTGCTGGGCGTCATCGCCAGCGGGTACGCCATACGTCGCTGGAATTGGCTGACGGAGGAGGCGGATGCCAGCCTGATGCGCGTGGTCACGCACTTGCTCGCGCCGTGCTTGATCGTGGACACCATCCTGGGCAATCCGGCCATGGGCCGCCTGGGCAACGTGTTGGCGGCGCCGGTGCTGGGATTTGTCACCACGGCCCTGGGCATCGCGGTGGCGTGGTGGTTGCGTCGCGGGTTGGGTCCGGCGGCCGATGCGCCGCAGCAGCGCACCTTCGCGTTGGCGTCGGGCCTCTTCAACTACGGCTACATTCCCCTGCCGCTGGCGCAGACGCTTTTCACGCAGGCGACGGTGGGCGTCTTGTTCGTGCAGAACATCGGCGTCGAACTGGCCATGTGGCTGATCGGGTTGGCGGTGCTCAGCGGACGGCCCTGGCAGGAGGGTTGGCGGCAGTTGGCGAACCCGCCGGTGTTCGCGATTCTGGGGGCCCTGGCGTTGAACTTCGTGGTGGCACGCGAGTCGATTCCGTTCGCCGTGATGCAGGGGGCGCATCTGCTGGGGCAGTGTGCCATTCCGCTGGGGTTGATCCTGATTGGTGCGGTGATTGCGGACCTGCTCCCGGCGTTGCGCGAGCATCGCGGGTGGCGCGTGGTCGCGCTGGCCTGTGCGGTGCGGTTGGGAGTGTTGCCGGGCGTGATCCTGGCGCTGGCTTGGCTCTTGCCGGTGACCGAGGAGGTGAAGCAAGTGCTGCTGTTGCACGCGGCGATGCCGGCGGCGGTGTTTCCCATCGTCATGGCGCGGCACTACGGGGGTGATGCCGGGACCGCCTTGCGCGTGGTGTTGGGCACCTCCCTGGCGAGCGTGGTGACCATGCCCATCTGGTTGAAGCTGGGGATGCATCTGCTCGGCCTGCACGCCCGCACTGCACTTTGATCAAGCCGCGGAATGGCCCGTCCTCGCTCTCTCGCAATCCATCGAGGGCGGGCCAGGTGACGAGCACGCGGTGTCCGCACCGTCGGAAGGACCTCCCGGGTTCCGCGGATGGCCATTCCGGGGCGCGTCTGTAATGTGGCCGGCAGGATTCCTCAGGGTCAGGTGTATGAGTGACACCGTCATGGAGAAGCGATGCCCCCGTTGCCGAGAGCCCATCGCCCCCGACGCCGCGGAAGGGCTTTGTACCCGTTGCCTGCTGTCCACCGCCGTCGCGGCCACCGACGGGCCGGCGCCGATGCGCGGTCCGGTGGAGGCGCCGAGTCGCGAGCGGTTGGCGGCGGCGTTCCCGCAACTGGAGATCCTGGAACTGATCGGCGTGGGCGGCATGGGAGCCGTGTTCAAGGCCCGCCAACCGCGGTTGGACCGATTGGTGGCGTTGAAGATTCTGCCCGAGGCACTGGGCAAGGACGCGGCGTTCTCCGAGCGCTTCCTGCGCGAGGCGCGCGTCCTGGCGCGGTTGAGCCACCCCCACATCGTGGCCGTGCACGACTTTGGAGAGTCGGGGGGCTTCTTCTACCTGCTGATGGAGTACGTCGACGGCGTGAACCTGCGGCAGGCGATGAAGCTGGGACGCTTCACCCCGGCGCAGGCGTTGGCCCTCGTGCCGCAAGTGTGCGAGGCACTGCAGTTCGCGCATGAACGCGGGGTCATGCACCGCGACATCAAGCCCGAGAACATCCTGCTCGATGCCCGCGGTACGGCGAAGCTGGCGGATTTCGGCATCGCGAAGTTGCTGGGGAGCGGCGGCCCGGATCCGTGCCTGACCGTGACCGGTGCGGCGGTGGGCACCCCGCAATACATGGCGCCGGAGCAGATCGAGCGTCCGGCGGACGTGGATCACCGGGCCGACATCTACTCCCTCGGCGTGGTATTCTACGAGATGCTCACCGGCGAGTTGCCCATCGGGAGATTTGGCGCGCCCTCGAGCAAGACCCCGTTGGATGCGCGCGTGGACGAGATCGTGATGCGCGCACTGGCGAAGGAGAGAGAATTACGGCAGCAGAGCGCGCAGGAAGTGCGGACGGAAGTGGAGGGCGTGGCGCGGCGACCGGACCTGGCGCGCGGAGGGGAGGCGGTGGTTCCGAAGGTGGACCCGGTGCCGGGTCCGCTCTGGGGCACGTCGTGGCGCTTTCAGCGTGGAGTGTTTGCCGGCGTGAGCGTGCTGGCGGTGCTGCTCGTGGTGACTCAGGGTGGAACGCTTCAGTGGATCGGTGAGCACTTTGTCTCGGCGCTGAGTGCCTGGAACGAGGATTGGGTTCTCGCCAGCGCCTGGGCGGCGCTGTTGGGATTCGCGTGGTTCGTCCAGTGGGTGGCGCGAAAGGGGCAGGACCTATGGAGTGCGTTTCAGCCTTTGCCGTCGGCCGGGGCGGATCCGAGACATTGGATTCGGCCGCCTCTGGCCTGGCTGACGATGGGGATTCTCGTGACCGGGTGGATGATCCACGGACTCTCAGCAGTCGTGCAGGTGCTCAGCCAGGTCCGGATGCTCAGCCATGGTGCGTTCCGCCTGCCGCACCTCCTTCCTGAGGTGATGGTGACCGGGTATCCCCTGTTGCTGGTCGTGGCGGCGGTGTTTTGGAGCGCGCGTGAGGCCCGCCGACGCGGGGTTGGACCGGTCACCCCGATGGCGGCGTGGTGCCTGCGGTTGACGATGACGATCCTGGTTCTGACCGTGGCGATCGAAGGAATCACGGCGGCGACCCGAGCCTCCCGATTGGTGGTTTCCTCGTTGGCCGCGACGACGTTGCCGTTCTGTGTGGCGTGCTGGACCGCGAATCGCCGCTGGCGCGCGTTAGCCCTGGTCCTGTGCGTCGCCGGGGGCGCGATGGCTTTGTTGGGCGCCGGGTCGATGGTCGTGTATGCGCAAGGGAACGGATGGGGCATGACCACGCCTCAGATGCCGCCGGGCGTGGAGATCATGGGGGAAATCCCGACGTTCCATCCGGTGCTCATGCTGGTGGCGCAACTCGGGGCGGCGCTGTTTCACGTTGCGATGGGGCTGGCGCTCCTTCGTCCGGAAGTGCGTCAGGCGTTCGGTCTCCCGCCGCGTAGGGCGCGAACCGTGGAAGGCAGCGGGGCGGCGGCAGGGCAGGTGGGGGCATGACCATGAACTCTGGGCTGGGCACCACCGACTTCCTGACCACGCGCTGGTCGCTGGTTCTCCGTTCGCGTGGGGAGACGAGTGAAGCGCGGGCGGCGCTGAGTGAGCTGTGCGAGGCGTACTGGAAGCCGGTGTTCGCCTATCTGAGGCGGCGCGAGCGGGACGAGGATCGGGCGAGGGAACTGACCCAGGAATTCTTTGCGCGCGTGCTGGGCGGGAGAGGGTTGGGTGGGGCGGATCCTCAGCGGGGCCGGTTCCGGGGCTTTCTGCTGGGGGCCGTGAAGCACTTCCTCGCGGATCTGCGCGATCGCGAGGTGGCGCTCAAACGCGGCGGCGGATCGGTCCCGGTGCCGCTCGAGGCGCAGGACGTGGCGTCGGAGGGCACGAGTGGCGTGGGGTCTGACGAACGCGTGTTTGACCGCGCCTGGGCGGTGAACCTGGTGAATCGCGCGGTGGAGGCGCTGGCTTGCGAACACGCGGAGCCGGAGAAGCGCCGCGTCTTCGCGGAGCTGAAACCCTGGTTGCTGGGAGAGACCGCGGCGGGGAGTCAGAAGGAAACCGCAGAGAGGCTGGGCTGGACGGAGAACGCCCTGCGTGTGGCGGTGCACCGGTTGCGACGTCGGTTTCGCGATCTGGTGCGAGCCGAAGTCGCGCAGACCGTGGAGGGCGAGGAACGGGTACGGGAGGAGATGCGCTACCTGCTCGAGGTGTTGACCGTGGTTTCAAACTAGGGACTTCCGGGCGGGGAAGCGCGATGAAGGGGGTCCCGGTGCGGGGCGGCGCCTCGCTGAATTGCCACGGCGGCAGTGGCTGCTAGCGTTGCGCATGGCGTTTGAGTCCTTTCGGGAGTGGGTGAATCACCTGGATCGCGCGGGCGAGCTGAAGCGCGTCGCGCGTCCGGTGGCGACGGAGTTGGAGATCACCGAATGGGCGGATCGCGAGATGAAGGCGCCGGGCGGGGGGAAGGCGCTGCTGTTCGAGAAGCCGACGGTGAACGGGGTGGAGAGCCCGTTTCCGGTGGCGATCAACACCCTGGGTTCCTGGCGCCGCATGGCGTTGAGCATGGGGGTGGAGTCGGTGGAGGACATGGCGCGTGAGTTGGGCGCGTTGATGAAGGCGAAGCCGCCGACGTCCATGCGGGAAGCGTTCAAGTTGCTGGGGACGGCGTTGGAATTGCGCCACGCGCGTCCGAAGACAGTGAAGGACGGTCCGTGCAAAGAGGTGATCCGCCTCTTCGATGCGGTTCCGAGCCGCGCCGAGCCCTGGCCGGCGGCCCCTTGGGACGAGGCCCGTGGTGGGGCTGTTCC
>JADLFD010000251.1 GCA_020845805.1 Verrucomicrobiales bacterium
AACGGCTCCGCGCGTCCACCGCCGAGTTCCACGCGCTCAAGGTCACTCAACGCCCCACCTTCGTGATCGAGGATGACATCGGCGATCGCGCCGTGTTCTCCGGCCTGGTCCAGATCGAACCTCTCGCAGCCACTCTCGACGCCATGGTCGCCGATTGCGCGGCCTACGCCTCCTGGCGCGCGCACTTCGGGGATCCCCCCGCGCAGTGAATCCAGCCGACGACGCGTTCCTCCCCTGCGCCTGCCCGCACTGCGGCGGCGCTCTTGAGTTTGCGGCCGCCGCCGCCGGCTCGCGCGTCCCCTGTCCGCATTGCCAGCTCGAATTCCAACTGCCCACGGCTTTCACAGCCTCCGCCCCCGCGACCCCGTATCCTGCCGGCGAGACCGCCGATCCCCTCGACGCCACCACCCTTGCTCGCGCGTTCGACGGACCCGTCCCCCACCGCCCCACGCCGCTTGGTTATCACGCCTTCGTCCTCGCCGTCGGCGCCCTCCTGCTTCTCCTCCCGCTCGGCTACTTCGGCCTGGTGGGTGGCCTCGCATTCGCGCTTGTGGCCTTCGCGGTCCGCTGGTTTGGCTGGGTGGAAACGTTCCTCGGCACCGATCAGTTCCAGGCCCTGGCGGCGGTCCTTTATGTCTTCGGCCTCTTCCTGGGCGGTCTCGTGCTGCTCTTCCTGCTCAAACCCCTGCTGGCGCCCCGCCGGAAGCGCGAGGTCGGACTGGTCCTCGACCCCGTCCGACAACCGCTGCTCTTCGCCTTCCTCCACATGATCGGCGACACCGTAGGCGCTCCGCATGCCAACCAGGTCCACGTCGATTGCCGACTCAATGCCAGTGCCAGCCGACGCCCCTCCCCCACGGCATCGGGCGGCACCGACCTGGTCCTTTCCCTCGGCCTGCCCCTGGTCGCCTGCCTCACCCTGCGCCAACTCGCCGGCGTCGTGGCCCACGAGTTCGCGCATTTCAACCAACGCGCCGGCATGCGCGCCACCCACTTCATCGGCGCCGTCATCGCCTGGCTCGAACGCCTCGCCTACGGCCGTGACGACTGGGACGTCGCCCTGGAAACCTGGACCCAAGGCGCTCCCGACTGGCGCACCTCCGTGGTCGCGCACACCGCCACCGCCGGAGTCTGGCTCTCCCGCGCGCTCATCCAAGCACTCTATTTCACTGGCCGCGCGGTGAGCAGCGCGCTGCTCCGCCGCATGGAACAAGAGGCCGATTTCATCCAAACCCACGTGGCCGGCTCCGCCGCATTCTCCTCCACTTACCACCTCCTCCACCGCCTGCACGCCACCGCACGCATCCACTACCGCGAACTGCGACAACGTTGGGACACCACCCGCGAACTGCCTCCCAATTACCCGCAGTCTCTCGCCCAGACCGTGGCGCGCCTCACTGTCGAAAAAGGCCCTGGATCCGGCGTCCCCACCTCCGCAGCCGAGCCCTCCCTCTTCGCCACCCATCCCACCGCTCGCCAACGCCTCCAACGCGCCGAGGACGCGGCGGCCCCGGGCGTGTTCCATCTCGACGGACCCGCCAGCGCCCTGTTTCGTGATTTCGACGCCCTCTGTGAATGCGCCACCGAAGTGCACTACGCCGAAGTCCTGCGCGTCCCGCGACCACGCGTTTCCGCCACCCCCGCCTGAACGACAGCATCGGTTCCCTGGAACCAGCGCCGCGGCCGGGCTAGCGATACGGCCCCAGGATGGGCTTCAACTCGCGCAACGTCTTCGCCGGCCAGTGCTCGCGCGGGGTGAGAATCGCATCCTTCAGCGCACGATGACACGGCCAGTCCGCCACGGTGGGAATGGTCGGAATCACCGCCGTCACCAGACGCCGCGCCGACTCCGCGTTCGCCATGAGATTCCCGACCACCATCTCCACGGTCACGTGGTCGTGGTCCTCGTTCCAACAGTCATAGTCCGTCACCATCGCCGCCGTGGCATACGCCACCTCCGCTTCGCGGGCGCATTTGGCCTCCCCGAGATTGGTCATGCCGATCACATCAAACCCGGCCGCGCGATTCGCCATCGACTCGGCACGCGTGCTGAACGCCGGCCCTTCCATGCACACGTACGTTCCCCCATCGTGCGCACGCAGCTTCAATCGACGCGCCGCCGCCACCATCAACTGACGCAACTCCTCCGCCACTGGATGCGCAAACGCCACGTGCGCCACAATCCCGCGCCCACAAAACGTATGAGCCAGCGATTGTTTGGTGCGGTCCACGAACTGGTCGATGAACACGAAATCCCGCGGACGATACTTCTTCTGCAACGAGCCCACGGCGCTCACCGAAAGCACCCAACGCACGCCCAGCGAACGTAGCGCCCACAGGTTGGCCCGATGCGGCAGTTCGCTCGGCAGTAACCGGTGCCCGCGCCCGTGCCGCGGCAGAAACACCACCTCGCGCCCACCCAACGTCCCACGCAACAGGGCGTCGGAGGGATCGCCGAACGGAGTGCGGACCTTGACCCACCGCGGGTTTTCGAGTCCGTCGATCTGATAGAGGCCGGAGCCGCCGATGATTCCAATGGGTGGGTGCGCCATGGCGGCCCGTGTTTACCTGCCGCCCGCGGCGGGGCCAAGCACCCTGACGCCAACCTCCACCACCCCCCGGAATCCTGGCGGCCGCCGTCGGCGCGCCACCTCGCTCCACGCGGCGTCACTCCGTCTGTATCGACGGTGCTGTTGGTGCTTCAGACTGCGGCGGCGGTGATTCAAATCGCTTCAGACAGTCTTGAATCCACCGCGGGAGCTCCGGGCCGTTCCCTTCGGTGGTGACCACGGACGACCAATCGACCCGATAGTGATTCCAGGATCCCACCTTCCACAGCTCGATCGTGCACGCCACATCCCCTAACGGAAACAGAGCGTCCAGGTTGCGGTACTCCGTACCAAGCGTACGCGCATCGGGTGACTCCGACGGCCCGTACGCCCCTCGCAGCTTGAGCGCCCTGCGCAACACCCGCTGCCCCTCCGTGGGC
>JADLFD010000252.1 GCA_020845805.1 Verrucomicrobiales bacterium
CCCAGGTCTCTCGCTATGGGGTATAAACCTACCTGGAGGGTGGTAACTCCCACCAAGGCTTCACATCATCCCACCCACCAGGTCACGGCTGGCTGGGAACAACCGCGGACGGCACATCTCGGTCCCACCCACTGCGAACCCGCTCGGGGCATTGACGTTCAGGACGATGAACTTGGTCTCCGAATCCGCCTCCAAGCGTTCGAAGGCTGCGAGAACCTCCGAACTGTCCTCGAATCCGTCGAAGATCAGTTCGTAGATGTCGGGCCGGCAGGCGAGGGCGTCATTAATCTCCAAGTCGCATCGGTCACGAAAGACGCCTCTGACGGGTCGGGAGTTGAGTTGGTAGGCTGTGGTGCGTGAGTTCGACAAGCATGCTGGTGTTGTCCAGGCCACCCCATTCCTCTTTGGAGATCGAAGGGATCGTGGCCGTACATCGTCGATGCCGGGTGATGAAATGGGAGTTGGCTGAACGCCACGGAATCTGTGGGGGCATCATTCAGAACTGGTTTCGAGGAACCTCTCAAGATGTTCAGGCCCAAGAGTGAAAAGCTGATCGACCGGCAACCCGTTCTCCTGGATGGCGAGCCTTGCGTGGCACCCGAGGAAGTGGAGTAGGAGGCCGAGCGGGTGACGCGGGATCCGGCGGCTGGCCAGGCCTGTGTTGCCAAGGAAGGTCGCCGACATCCGGGTGGCGTCGAGCTGCCCGCGCATCTGGAGCGTTGAATGAAGTGGATTCCGGTCGCCGCCGACCAAGGTCACTGTCCGCGTTGTGAGAAGGAACTCCCCGTCATCGGTTACGAGCGGAGCGAAGGTTCGGATATGGATCCGGTGAAGTATTTTGTCCTCCAGCTCCGGGAGGAGAGGCGCGCGGCCAGCTGGGGTTGTGTGCGGGGCGTGGGGGTCGCCACATCGTTTCCGTTTCTTCCCCCTATGGACCCCATTTTCGGGGATAAGGTCACACCGCTTAGGCCGAGTGTTGCGCGCGGGTAAGTGAAGACGGGCTACGTTCCAGCCGGCGAATGATTCCTGGCGGATGGCTGAGAATCAGGAGGTTGCCAGCCCAATAACCGCCTCCACGAATTGGTGAGCCGCTGGGCCGAAGTGGCAACGGTGATAGGCCAATCCCACAGCCGAAGCCGCTTCAACCAGCAGGAGAGCCAACTGCTGGTTCTCCGCAAGTGCAGTCCAGGCAGCCATGCTTGCTGCAGGCTTGGCAGTTCCTGGACAGCGCATCGCGAAGATGTCGGCGCGCCCGGTGCAGACGGACGGTGAGGTTGTTTCGGGTCAATCCCAGCTCGCGAGCTACAGCGCCAGGTTCCTTGCCCTGAAGATCGATTTGCTCAAGGAGCTCGCGATAAGCCTCGGGCACAGCAGGAAGCAGCCGCTTGAAGCACGCACAGAGCACCCGTGCGTCAGTCGGGCTCGGTGATTCCGCCAGGTCTTGCTCGATCTGGTGGAGCGCTCGCGACCTCGCGTCGCGTCGTCGGTAGAGGTCGATGATCGTCCGGCGCAGGATGCGATAGAACCAAGCCACCGTGTCTTCGGCATCGATTGGCTTCCGGTCGGCCCCCAACGCCTTCATCAGGCTTTCCTGCACGAGATCCTCGGCCAGGTGGGGATCGCCGACCCGCTTGCGGGTGAAGGCGACGAACGTCTTCAGGTTCTTCACGATCACCTCGTTCATAAAATCCACGATGCCGAACTTCCCAAATGGAACGCGTTACGCCAAGCAGGTCGCGGTTCGAAGAAGCTGTGTAATGATACATCGGCGGCTGCGTTAGCCGGTGTGCATGATGAAAACCGAACCCACCCACCGGGAAACCGATAAGCCGTCGTGCTGCGCCGGCCACTCCCTCCCTCGCCCGCAGGCTTCCCACACGCACGCCGCCGACGGCCATGACCACCCGAAGGACCATAGTCACGCGGATGGAGACCCCGGCGTCACGCCTTCCCCGACCGCCAAGTATTTCTGCCCAATGTGCCCGGGAGTGGAGTCGGACGAGCCAGGCACGTGCCCCAAGTGCGGCATGGCGCTCGAACGCAATCCCGCTTGGAAATCCACCGCCAAGGTCGTCTACACCTGCCCGATGCATCCCGAGGTGGTGCAGGATCACCCTGGAGCCTGCCCCCAGTGCGGCATGATGCTGGAGCTTAAGACAGTGATTCCGGAGGCTGAGGAGGACGACTCCGAACTCCGCGATATGACGCGTCGGCTCCGCTGGGGTGCGGTCCTGACTCTGCCGGTGTTCGTGGTGGCGATGGCCCATCTGGTGCCCGCCTGGCGACACGCGGAGTGGGTCGTTGGGGATGTGTCGCGCTGGGGTCAGTTCCTCCTGACCACACCGGTGGTGGCCTGGGCCGGATGGCCGTTCTTCGTTCGCGGTTGGCGATCGTTGGTCAACCGTAGCCTGAACATGTTCACCCTCATCGCACTGGGAGTTGGCGCGGCTTACCTGTTCAGCGCCACCGCGATGCTATTTCCGCAGTGGTTTCCGCCCCGCCTCGGGCACCCCGGCAAACCCGCGCTCTACTTTGAAGCCGCCGCGGTGGTCACCGTGCTCGTGCTCCTGGGGCAGGTGCTTGAACTCCGCGCCCGGCAGCGAACGGGAAGCGCCCTCAAGGCGTTGATTGGCCTGTCGCCAAAGACTGCGAGGCGCGTCACAGCCGAGGGGGACGAGGAAGTGCCGCTGGATGCCGTGAAGCCGGGCGATCTGTTGCGCGTGCGACCGGGGGAGAAGGTGCCGGTGGATGGAGTCGTGGTCGAAGGGCGCACCTCCATCGATGAATCCATGCTGACGGGCGAACCCCTGCCCGTAGAGAAGGAGCCGGAGGCCAAGGTTTCCGGGGGCACCATCAATACGACGGGCGGAATCGTGATGCGTGCCGAACGCGTGGGCGCGGAAACGTTGCTCGCGCGCATCGTGGACCTCGTGGCCCAGGCGCAGCGCAGCCGGGCCCCGATTCAGTCGCTGGTCGACAAGGTGGCGGCCTGGTTCGTTCCAGCGGTGCTGGTGGTGGCTGCGGCCACGTTCGTGCCTTGGATGGCTTGGGGACCGGAACCTCGACTGGGGTTCGCCCTCACCAACGCCGTGGCCGTCCTCATCATCGCCTGCCCCTGCGCGCTCGGCCTCGCCACCCCGATGAGCGTGATGGTGGGTGTGGGACGCGGTGCCCAGGCGGGGGTGCTCATCCGCAACGCGGAGGCGATTGAAATACTGGCCCGCATCACCACCCTCGCGGTCGACAAGACCGGCACGCTGACGGAAGGGAAGCCGCGTTTGGCGCAGGTCCTACCCATCGATGGCTTCTCTGTAGACGAAGTTCTCGGCCTTGCGGCATCCCTGGAGCAGGCGAGCGAGCATCCGCTGGCGCACGCCGTCACTCTGGCCGCGAGGGAATCCAACCTCCCGCTCAGCGCCCCGACGGGGTTTCAGTCCCTGACCGGCGGCGGCGTGTCCGGCACGGTGGATGGGCGTCGGGTGATGGTGGGCAAGCCAGATTTCCTTCGGGCCCGCGGGGTGTCCGGAGTCGATTCGCTGGAATCGGTTGCTTCTCCTCTCCAGGCCGGCGGTGCGATCGCCTTGTTCGTGGCCGTGGAAGACCATGCGGCCGGCACCTTGATCGTCGGTGACTCGGTCAAGCCGTCCGCACGCCGTGCGCTCGAGGAATTGCGGGATCTGGGCGTCAGCGTCGCGATGCTAACCGGCGATCATCCGCGCACGGCGGGTGCGGTGGCGGCCAGCTTGGGCATAGCCAACTACCACGCGGGCATGACGCCGCAGCAGAAGCACGAACACGTCCTGGCCCTCAAGGCCTCGGGCCAAGTCGTCGGCATGGCGGGTGATGGTATCAACGATGCGCCGGCCCTGGCTGTGGCAGACGTCGGCATCGCCATGGGCACGGGTACCGACATCGCGATGGAAAGTGCTGGAGTGACGCTCGTGAAGGGAGACCTTCGTGGCATCGTGCGCGCCATCCGACTCGGACGGGCGATGATGTCCAACATCCGGCAGAACCTCTTCTTCGCCTTCCTCTACAACGCTCTGGGGATCCCCATCGCGGCCGGCGTGCTGTTCCCGATCTCGGGGGTCCTGATGAGCCCGATGCTCGCCGGCGTCGCCATGAGCTTCAGTTCCGTCTCCGTGATCGGCAATGCGCTCCGACTGCGGCGTGCCCAGCTTGATTGAACGGGATAACACCCCAATGGATGGCGCTTTGAGGGCAGGATCGGACGATCGATGTCAGGAGGGTTATGGCTGGGTGAGCGAATGGTGCTCACCGGTTGGGAATAAACGAGCAACAGTCGCGGATTCAGGAGTTCTTGAATCATAGGAAGCAGGGGAAGGAAGGGGAGGGGAGGGCATAAGAGCTCTCTACGGCACGCTTTGGGTTGGGTCCATCGGGGGGGGATCCCATGCTTGAGCCGCCGATCGGGTCAGAATTTGTCTCGGTTCAAAGTCCGACGCGGCAGCCGTGGGCACTGAAGCCTGCCCCGAAACTGGTAAGCCACCAGTCGCCCTTCTCATCCGGCGCCCCGTCGCGCATGGCCCGATCCAAGGCGAACAGTACTGAGGGGCTGCTCATGTTGCCGCACTCGCGCAGCACCTGACGACTGGCGGCGAGGTCGCAATCGCCGCAGGTGTCCTCGATGGCATCGAGCACATCGCGGCCGCCGACGTGGGCGATGATGCGCGAAATCAGCCGCGCTCCGGGACGCTTTCGTTCGGCGCTCAGCAGTTCCCCGACGGCTGTGGCGGCCAGCGCCGGCACTGTCGCGTCCAGCAGGTTGCGCAGTTTTCCCTGACGCATCTCGAACCGGATCCGGTCCCGGTTCGCTGGTTGGTGCAGCGTGGTGAAACTATGGCATCGCAAGGCGCTTGGCCCTGGCATGCCTCGCCAGATCGTGGCGGCAGCCCCGTCGCCAAACAAACACGCGCTCACCAGCACTCCGAGATCATCATCCAGATAGAACGCCGCTGAGCACACTTCCACCGCAACGCATGCCACTACTGCGACGGGTTGCGCCGCCAGGATCGCCTCCGCCGCCCGCAGGGAAGGAACTGCGGCGCCGCAACCCAGACCCACCAGGTCCTGCAAGAACACGTCGGTACGCAGGCCGAGTTGTTCGGCCACATAACTCGTGACCCCGGGGCAGAGGTATCCGGTGCAGGTGCAGATCAGCAAGGCGTCCACTTGGCCGGCAGCCAGTCCGGCCTGGGCCAACGCCGAGGCGAGCGCGCGCGCCGCGAGAGCGGGCGCCTCTACGCGGAAGGCCTCGTTGAGTTCGTCGGACGTGAGCGAGAAGACACGCTCGATACCCGGAATTGCGAAGTGCCGGGTGGCGATTCCGCTGTCGTGGCGCAGAATGGCCCGGAGGGTGAGCAACGATCGGCGACTCAGACGTTGCCGCGCCTCGGATCGCTGTGCGATATCCCAGCATTCGGCTTGCGTGAACGAGGCGGGAGGAAGGGCGGTGGCGAGGGCGTGAAGGTACATGGGAGAGGGGAGGTTTGTGCTGAGGGCCCGTCTGAAAAGTGAGTGGGGCCCTGCGGCGAGGGGTTTTGGGCGTGTCCGAGGCGGCGAGGTCGGAGCATCCCCGCAGCGGGCTGTGACGGCCGAGCCAACGAAGGACACGCCCAAAAGGACCGCCGCCCTTCGGGTTTTCGAGGAAA